>VGIE01000154.1 GCA_016867955.1 Betaproteobacteria bacterium | reverse complement strand
GACGTCGTGAAGCTGCTGGTTTGGGAGGTGGCCGACGTGAATGCCAGTAATGACGACGGTGCCACGGCGCTGCGCTGGGCGGTACTGGCCAAGCGCCAGGAGATGATCGATCTGCTGAAACAGGCCGGGGCGAGGAATTGAGTCCCGGTGAGGTCAGGGAAGGCCAAGCCCATTGGCTCCCGGGGTGGTTTCGGAGTCGATCCGGCCCTTTGCGATGGTACGGAATTAACTTTACATAATAAACCTTATGCGGTATGAAGCTCTGCGGGATGATCCTTCGCGTGATGCAGAATTCCGCTATGCCTGCCGCAGCACCGACCCGCATCCAACCGACCTGGCTCGCCAACCCTAGGCTGCAATCCACCGCCCGCACCCAGAACAACGACACGGAGGAATCATGAAGCTGGACGTCCTGCGGCACTTGCTGTTCATACTTCTGCTGTTGGCGGCGCTCGACGCAGCCTGGATGCTGCGCTGGGATGTCCAGCCCGCCGGACTGCTGGGCAACAGCATTCCCACCGCTTACGTCCTGGATCGCTGGACCGGAACCGTCTATTTCGCCACGCACCAGGACATGAACCGCCTGAAGCGCTAGGCGGCGCAGCGCCGCCATCCCCGCCATCCCGACCGACAAAGGAAACAAATATGCATTCCCCATTCCGCCTGGACGGCAAGGTTGCCCTGCTCACCGGCGCATCCTCGGGCCTCGGCCACCGCTTTGCCGGCGTGCTCGCCGCGGCAGGCGCCCAGGTCGCCCTGGCTGCCCGTCGAACCGGCCGCTTGGCCGCGCTGGAACAGGAAATTGCCGCCGGTGGCGGCAAGGCTGTGGCCGTCGAAATGGACGTCACCCGCGTCAACAGCATCGCCGCCGGCGTCGAAAAAGCCGAGGCGGCGCTCGGCCCGATCGACATCCTGATCAACAATTCCGGAGTGGCCACCGAACAGCGCATGGGCCGTTTCACCGAGGCCGACTACGACCATGTGATGGGCACCAATCTCAAGGGTGCCTTCTTCGTCGCCCAGGAAGTCGGCCGACGCATGATCGATGCCAAGCGAGGCGGCCGCATCATCAATGTCGGCTCGACGGCGGGCCTGCGGCCGTTCACGATGCTGGGCCTGTACGGCATGTCGAAGGCCGGCCTGATCTACATGACGCGCTCCATGGCCACCGAATGGGCACGCCACGGCATCTGCGTCAATGCCATCTGTCCCGGCTACATCAAGACCGAGCTCAATGCGGAGCATTGGGACACCGAAGCCGGCAAGAAATTGATCACCATGCTACCGCGGCGGCGCATCGGCAATCCGGCGGACCTGGACGGCCTGATCCTGTTGCTGGCCTCGGATGCCGCCGAGACGATCAACGGCGCCATCATTCCGGCTGACGACGGCTTCGCCGCCGGCTAGCGCCGGCCGCCGCCCATTGCGCAGCCCCGGGCCGTCCGGCCCGACGCTAGCGGCGCGCCGCCGCTCGTTGTTGCAGAAACTCCGCGGCAAGCGCGGCGTCCAGGCGTTGCAGGGCCCGGGTGATGGACTCGAGATCGTCGCTCGTGCCGGTACGGATCAGCACGCTGCCCAGGCCGAACCAGGCCAGCGCCATGCCCGGCGCCAGTTGCAGCGCCTGCCGATAGGCCGCCTCGGCGCGGACCGGATCGCCGTTTTCGCGGTAGGCCTCGCCCATCAGGTAGCGCATCACATGGGACGTGGGGTCCACCGAGACCGCGCGCTCCAGAGTGCGCGCCGATGCGCCGGGCCGCCCGGCGCGGCGCTGAGCTTCGGCCAGCAGGTTCCAGCCGTCGATGTCCTCGGGGTTGGCCTGGGTCGCGCGCACCAGCCTGTCCTGCGCGAACCTCGCGATGCCAGCCCAATCGCCCTTTTTCTGCAGGTCGGCGATCAGCTCCCCGGTGCGGCTGTCTTCGCTGCGCGCCGACAGCGCCGCGGTGAGCAGCGGCGAGATGGGCACGAAAGCCAGGGGGCCCGCGCAGCCAGCTAGCAGCCCGGCCAGTACGGCGGATGCGACCGCTGCAGCGGCAGAGCACCGGCACCGCATGCTCCAGCCCGTTATGTGGGTGCGGAACCGCTTTGCCGCCCCGATCACGCGCTCAGACTTTGGTCTGATAGACGTAGGGCTGCTGCTGGATTTGCGAAGCCTGGTTGCGCTGCTGTGTATCGGGGTCCTGTGCCTTGTCCCACCACAGGGCGCGGCCCTTCTTCTGCTCCTCGACGATCTGCGGCTTCTGCTGCAGCAGCTCGCGCGTCATGCGGGTGACATCGGACTCATAAGGCTTGGCCATGGCATTTCCGGATCAGGATTGGCGACGAGATGAATTATATTCTGCGGCACTCCATACTCAGAGCCCCTGGCAGAGTTTCTGTTCGGCGCCCTGACTCAGGGGAGCGCAAGGGGATGTTTCCCCGCGCATCTACAGAGAATCCTGGACAGGAATGAACATGGCACCTCTTGTTGGCGCAGGAGCCGTAGGCGCGCTCAGGATCGGCGGTCTCGCCGTCAACCGCATGGGCTTTGGCGCCATGCGCATTTGCGGCCCGTCGGTGTGGGGCCCGCCAAGGGACCGCGAAGCTGCCCTGCGCGTGCTGCGCCGGGCGCCGGACCTCGGCATCAATTTCATCGACACGGCAGACAGCTACGGCCCAGAGGTCAGCGAGACCCTCATCGCCGAGGCCCTGCATCCCTACCCTGCCGGCCTCGTCATCGCCACCAAGGGCGGCCTGACGCGGCCGGTGCCGCATGCCTGGGACCCCGATGGCCGGCCCGAGCACCTCAGGCGCGGGCTGCCTCGAAGCTGCCGGGCCGGTTGTAATAGGGGCCGAGCAATTCGGCGGCAGTCTTGTCGCTAACCACCACGCGGCGCAGGGTGCGCCGCAACTCCTTCATGCCCTGCTTCTGCGGCGGTCGGCCATGCTGCAGCGCGAGGTTGTCCCAGATGATGAGGTCGCCCTGGTGCCAGTGGTGGGAATAGATGTGCTCCTTTGCCAGCAGGTGATCAAACAGTTGGCGCAGGACGATTTCGTTTTCCTCGGCACTGAAGCCGGAAATGTGACTCGAATGCATTTCGGAAACGAGCAAGAGCGGCTCGCCCGAGCGCGGATGCGGGTAGAACAGCGGGCGCTCGGTGCGTGGATGGGTGGTGTCGGGCGGCATCTCGGGCAGCGCGATGAGACTGTAGCGCTTGCCGTAGGAGGCATCCTGCATCTTGCGCGTGTAGTCGTCGGCGTACACGCTCATGCGGCCTTCCAGCCGCTGGCGCTGTGCGGCGGAGAGGCGCCGATAGGCATCGGCCAGGCTGGCGAAGATCGTGGGCGAGGTTGGCAACTGGACATCGCAGCCGTAGAGCGAAATGGCGGGCGGCGGGTCGGGACGGAACTCGTAATCCGCATGGAAGGTCAGCTCGACATCCCCGAACAGGCCATCCGGCCGCACGTTGGAGACGAAGGAATGCCGCTTGCCGTCGCCCTTTTCGTCCGACACCGGACCGAAGGTGCCGACGAATCGGATATGGTCCTCGACGCTCAGGTCCTGGTCATGAAACACCAGCAGGTAGTACTTGTCGAAGAGCTGCCGCAACTGCTCCTGCTGCCTCTGTGACAATGGTTTCCTCAGGTCAAGCCCAACCACTTCGGCGCCAAGCGCCGGGCTGAGGGGACGGCTTTCAATGGTGTTTTTCATGGGGAACCCGTCATATAAAGTAGCAAATTAACATCAGGCCGTGCAGTGTGCCGGCACAGACCATGCTGCGGGCGCGCCTGAGTCCGCCGCCCGCCACCGTTCAACTCGCAGTCCAGCGCTGCGCCGGCCGCACCGTTTCCGTATCCCTTCCCGAGCGGATCACCCGCCCGGGCAGCGTGCCGGAGAGCGCATCCCCGCGCACCACTTCGCCACCGTTGACCAGCACATGGTCGATGCCCTTTGCGCCGACATACACGCGGCTGGCACCGCCGGGCAGGTCCTGGCGCAACTCCTCGTCGCCGGCGCGATGCGCGCCGGGTCGAACAGCACGAGGTCGGCATGCCAGCCACCGGCGATGCGGCCACGCTGCTTCAGGCCGAACAGCCGCGCCGGCACGTCGGCCAGGCGGTGCACCGCCTCCTCCATGCCCATCAGCTGTTTCTAGCGCACGCCCTGCGCGAGGAAGTTGGTGGTATACGCCGCGCCACACTGCACGTCGAGATGCGCGCCGGCGTCCGAGGCGCCGAGCACCACCCGCGGGTCGCGCCACAGTTCCGCGTGCATCCGCCACAGTTCGTCGTCGGCCTTCCGTACCGGCGTGAAGCACATGCGCAGCCCGTCCTCGATGGCGAGGTCCAGTGCCACATCGAACGGGTCGCGACCGCGCTCGGCGCCGATCTCGCCGAAGGTGCGCCCGACCAGCCGCTGCACCGCGGGCGATCCTGCCGACACGATCTGCATGCCGTTCCAGTTGGTGCGGACAACCCGCATGCCCGAGGTGTTCATGGACAACAAGCCCGCGCGCATCTTCTCCCGCACGGCCGGATCGGCGAAAGTCCGCATGCGCTCGGCCGGCGCCAGCCGGAAGTACGGCTCCCAGCCCGGAACCGCAGGCAGCCCCAGTGCGCCGGTGAGAAAGCAGTAGCGCGTGCCCTTGTCGTAGGGACGCGCCAGCGCCATGGCCCAGCCGCCCTGCGCCGCAATGTGGCCCAGGGCCTCGAGCTGCCGGCGGTGGAATGCGGGGTTGGACTGGTTGACGCCGAGGGTGTTCCAGTTGAACGGCTCGTCGGCAAGGCGCGACATGCCGCGCGCAGTGCGATGTCTTCGGCGGTGAAGCCGCGCGCGGCGCCTTCGCAGGCCATTTCCAGCTGCGTGCCGGGGTGCTCGCGCAGCACGGCGGAAAGCGCGAGCAGCTCGGCTTCGCTGGCGAAGCGTGACGGCACCGGGTGGCGCCCGGCGTCCACATGGGCCTTGCTCTGCGAGCTGGAGAAGCCCATGCCGCCCTGGCCCAGCGACTCGCCCAGCAGCACGCACATGCGCGCAATGTCGGCCTCGGTCGCGGATTCGCTCCTCGCGCGCTCACCCATGACCGCCATGCGGAGGGTGGAATGGCCGACGAGGAAGCCGGCGTTGACGGCGAGCCGTCCGTCGAGGTGGTCGAGCCATTCGCCGAACAAGGCCCACGGCCAGCGCACGCCGGCCTGCAGGGCCCCCAGCGGCATGCCCTCCACCATCGCCATCATGCGCAGCACGTAATCGGCATTGGCCGCGGACAACGGTGCCAGAGTGAAACCGCAGTTGCCGCTGAACACGCTGGTGACGCCATGCAGCGGCGACGGCGTGGCCGCCGCATCACATTGCAGCTGCGCGTCGTAATGCGTATGGATGTCGATGAAGCCGGGCGCGACGACGAGGCCGCCGGCATCGATGGTTCGCATGGCGCGCTCGCCCTGCAGCCGGCCCGCCGTGTCGAGCACGACACGCCAGTCCTTCACCCCCACTGCCGTCCGCCGGCCCGGCGCGCCGCTGCCGTCGATGACCAGGCCACCTTCAATCAGGATGTCGAGCATGATGCGCGGAATTATATCCGCCGCTTCCGGCTTGCCGCCGGTCGCGCCGCGCGATACTGTCGGGAACTATGCAGCGCAACAACGCTGACCGCATCCTCGCCATTTTTGCCCTGTCCCTGCTGGCGGCAGGCTGCCTGCTGGTGCTGTGGCCCTTCCTCACCGCGCTGGTGTGGGCGGCCATTCTCGCTTCGACGAGCTGGCCGGCCTTTCTCTGGCTGGATGGCAGGACCGGCCAGCGCCGCGTGCTCACCGCGTCCCTGATGACCCTGCTGGTCATGCTGGTGCTTCTCGGGCCGGTGGTGGTCGTCGCCACGGTCCTCACAGACGACATCGCCGAGCTCGGCCGCGCCGCCACTGCGATCTTCAAGGAGGGCCTGCCCGATGCGCCGGACTGGCTGCGCGACCTGCCCCTGGTCGGCCCGACGCTTCACGAATACTGGCAGCGCTTCGCGCACAACGGCGACCGGCTGATCGTGGAGCTGCAGAAGCTCTCGGATCCGGCGCAGAAGGCGGCGCTCGCCGCCGGGCGCGTGATCGGGCG
>VGIE01000153.1 GCA_016867955.1 Betaproteobacteria bacterium | reverse complement strand
GCGGCGACGATGTTCTCGCCGGTGCCGAAGAAGAAGTTCGACAGCACGATGAACAGCATGGCCAGCGCCACGTCGCCGGGTCCGGCCCGCGACAGCGCGGCAGTGAAGAGGATGCAGCCGGCCGTGGTCAGGGCGAGAACGCGTTTCTTCGCGGCATGCGCATCGGCCCAGGCGCCGATGAGGGGCGCCGTCGCCATGATGGCAAGGTACGACACCGACAGCGCCGCCGTCCAGGCGAAGGTCGCCCAGGCCGCCTTGCCCGCGATGCCGGACACGAACCAGGCGTTGAAGATGGCGGTGATCACCACCGTCGTGTAGCCGGAATTGGCAAAGTCGTACATCGCCCAGCCGACCACCTCCCTCGGGCGCACATCGGCGGCGAGATGTCCCTCGGCGCTCACGCGGTTCCTCGATGTGCGGGACTGAAGTCGGGGGGTCTGCAAGGGGGCAGCGCCCCCTTGTTCGTGATCGAAGGGCGCACATCGGCGGCGAGATGTCCCTCGGCGCTCACGCGGTGCTCCGACGTGCGGCATTTCCGTTCATGCGCCTCCGCGGGAATTTTTGCGCCGGATCGCTGCTTTTGCGTTCTGATGATACAGCCCGGCGTTAGAATGGCCGCAGCCGCACGTGGCCCATGCGCACGTCGGTCGGATACAACCTGCCGGCCTGCATCGGCACCGGCGCCCCAACCAACCTTCACTGGTGCGCCGCCGACACCGCCCATGAACGCCGTCATCGATCCCAAGAAGGAGCTCGAAGACCTGCAGGAGGACCTGCGCGAGGTCCAGGAGCTGCTGCGCCGGCACCAGCTCGTGGAGGGACTGGTCGAGCGCCAGGAGATGCCGCGCCACGAGCTGGTCGAGGCGCTGGTGCACAGGCAGAACGGCGCCGAGCTGCGCGCCAAGCTCGACCGCATGCACCCGGCGGACGTCGCCTACATCCTCGAGTCGCTGCCGCTCGAAGAGCGCCTGATCGTCTGGGACCTCGTCAAGGCCGAACGCGACGGCGAGATCCTGCTCGAAGTGTCCGATGCGGTGCGCGAGTCGCTGATCCGCAGCATGGATCCCGAGGAGCTGGTCGCCGCCACCGAGCAGCTCGAGGCCGACGAGATCGCCGACCTCGCCCCCGACCTGCCGGAGGACGTCATGGCCGACGTCTTCCGGTCTCTGCCGGTGGAGGAGCGCGAGCAGCTGCGCGCCGCCATGTCCTATCCCGAGGACGCCGTCGGCGCGCTGATGGACTTCGACGTGGTGTCGGTGCGCGAGGACGTGACTCTGGAAGTGGTGACGCGCTACCTGCGCCGCTTCGACGAGCTGCCGGGCCACACCGACCAGGTGTTTGTGGTGGATCGCGAGGAGCACCTCACGGGCGTGCTGCCGCTCAGCCTGCTGATCGTTTCCGACCTGGAGGCGTCCGTGGCCGCGGTGATGAAGACCGACATGGTCACGCTCTACCCGGACGACAAGGCGCAGCAGGCGGCGCAGGCCTTCGAGCGCTACGACCTGGTGTCGGCGGCGGTGGTCGACGAGCAGGGCAAGCTGGTCGGCCGCGTCACCATCGACACCGTCGTCGACTACATCCGCGACAAGTCCGAGGGCGAGGCGCTGGCCAAGGCCGGCCTGCGCGAGGAGGAGGACATCTTCGCCTCGGTGTGGGATTCGGTGAAGAACCGCTGGGCGTGGCTGGCGGTGAACCTGGTCACCGCCTTCATCGCCTCGCGCGTCATCGGCGCCTTCGAGGGCTCGATCGAGCGGCTGGTGGCGCTGGCCGCGCTGATGCCCATCGTCGCCGGCATCGGCGGCAATTCCGGCAACCAGACGATCACGATGATCGTGCGCGCCGCGGCCCTCGGGCAGATCCAGCCCGATCACGCGAAGAAGCTGTACCGCAAGGAGAGGGGCGTGGCCCTGCTCAACGGCCTGATCTGGGGCGGCATCCTCGGCCTCGTCGCCTGGTATCTCTACAGCAGCATCCCGCTCGGCATGGTCATGACCCTGGCCATGGTGCTCAACCTCTTGCTGGCTGCCACCATGGGCGTGCTCATCCCGACGACGATGGTGAAGCTCGGCCGCGACCCGGCGGTGGGGTCGTCGGTGATGATCACCGCCTGCACCGACTCGGGCGGGTTCTTCATCTTCCTCGGCCTGGCCACGCTGTTCCTGCTGTAAGTGCCGCGGCAGGCCGCGGAGCCGCGTTCGGCTACACTGTGGTCGCGTTTTCCGACAAGGGAGGAACGATGCTTAACGAGTTCAAGCAGTTTGCCATGCGTGGCAACGTCGTCGACCTCGCGGTTGGCGTCATCATCGGCGCTGCGTTCGGCAAGATCGTCGATTCGCTCGTCAAGGACGTCATCATGCCGCCGATCGGGCTGATCCTCGGCAAGGTGGATTTCTCAAACCTGTTCCTGGTAGTGAAGGATAGCGCGACGCCCGGCCCTTACATCAGCGTGGATGCGGCGCCGAAGGCGGGCGCAGTCACCCTCAACTACGGCCTGTTCGTCGATACCGCGATCTCCTTCGTCATCGTCGCCTGGGCGGTATTCCTGATGATTAAGGCGATGAACAGGCTGAACCGGGCCGAGCCACCGGAAGACGTCAAGCTGCTGCGCGAGATCCGCGACGCGCTGAAAAAATAGCAGCCAGCGTACCGGAGCGACCCGCGAGTGCGGCGCTCATAACTACCTGCCCGCGATGGCGGCAAAGGCAGCTTCCGCGGCTGCCAGCGTCTCGCGGATCTCGGCCTCGCCGTGTGCGGCGCCGACGAAGCCCGCTTCATAGGCCGAGGGAGCCAGGTAGATGCCGCGCGACAGCATGGCGTGGAAGAAGCGGTTGAAGGCTTCCTTGTCGCATTGCATGACTTCGGCAAAGCTCGCCGGCACGCGCTCGCGGAAGTACAAGCCGAACATGCTGCCCACGTTCTGCGCCGAGAACGCAATGCCATGATGCGCGGCGGCGCCCATCAGCCCATCGACCAGCAGCTTGGCCGTGGAGGTGACACGCTCGAAGAAGCCCGGCGCCTGCAGCGCGCGCAGCGTGGCGAGGCCCGCCGCCACCGCCACCGGGTTGCCCGACAGGGTGCCGGCCTGATAGACGCCGCCCAGCGGCGCGATGTGGCTCATGATCTCGCGCTGGCCGCCGAAGGCGCCGACCGGCATGCCGCCGCCGATGACCTTGCCCAGCGTGACGAGGTCGGCGCGAATGCCGTACAGACCCTGCGCGCCCTGGGGGCCGACGCGGAACCCCGTCATGACCTCATCGAAGATGAGCACGGCGCCGTGCTGCGTGCACAGGGCGCGCATCTCGGCAAGGAAGGCCGGGTCGGGGGCGACGAGATTCATGTTGCCCGCCACCGGTTCGACGATGACGCAGGCAATGCGGTCGCCGGACTGCGTGAAGGTGCGGCGCAGCGCTTCGGTGTCGTTGTAGGCGAGCACCAGCGTGTGCTGCGCCACCTCCGCCGGCACGCCGGAGGACGAGGGCTGTCCGAGGGTGAGCGCGCCCGAGCCCGCCTTCACCAGCAGGCTGTCGGCGTGGCCGTGGTAGCAGCCCTCGAACTTGACGATCAGGCTGCGCCCGGTGAAGCCGCGCGCCAGGCGCAGTGCGCTCATGGTCGCCTCGGTGCCCGAGCTCACCAGCCGCACCAGCTCCATCCCCGGCACCAGCTTGATCAGCGTTTCGGCCATCTCAATCTCGATCTCGGTGGGCGCGCCGAAGGACAGGCCGGACTTGGCCGCCTTGCGCACGACGTGCACGACGTCGGGATGGGCATGGCCGAGCAGCAACGGGCCCCAGGACCCGACGTAGTCGACATAGCGCCTGCCGTCGGCGTCCCAGATGCACGCGCCTTCGCCGCGGGCGATGAAGGGCGGCGTGCCGCCGACCGACTTGAACGCGCGCACCGGTGAATTCACCCCGCCGGGGATGCTCTTCTGGGCGCGGGCGAACAGGGTTTCATTGCGCGATGTCATGGGTTTCTCGGCCTTCCGGTCAGGTTGTGGGAAACAGCGAACGCAGGCGCCGCGCAGCCGCGGCGATGTCGGCGGCGCCGAACAGCGCCGTGATCACGGCAATCGCGTCGGCGCCCGCGCCGATGACATCGGCGGCGTTGTCGGCGTTGATGCCGCCGATGGCGACGATGGCCAGGCCGAGTTCGGCCTGCGCGCGGCGGTACAGCGCGAGCGGTGCATGTACGGCATCGGGCTTGGTGAGGGACACGAAAGCAGCGCCGAAGGCGATGTGGTCGGCGCCGGCGTCGCGCGCGGCCAGCGCCAGATCGAAACGGTTGTAGCAGGAGACACCCAGCAGGCGGCCAGCGCCCAGCGCGCGCCGAGCGGCCGCAATGTCGCCGTCTGCGGCGCCCAGGTGAAGGCCGTCGGCATCGATTGTCAGCGCAAGTTCGAGATGGTCGTTAACGATGAGCGGCACGCCGTGCTGCCGGCAGAGAATCGCCAGCGCGCCTGCCTGCACGTGCCGCAGCGCACTGTCCGCGGACTTGTTGCGGTATTGCACGACGGCGGCGCCGCCTTCGAGCGCGGCGCGCACGCGGATGATCAGGCGGGCGGTATCGGCGTCGTCCGGCGTGATGGCGTACAGGCCATGGACGGGAGGCCGTGACACGGGCTGCCGCGCGCGCGGACCGCGGGCGCCATGGGCGGTTGCAGGAGCGCTTTGTTGCATGATCTCGTTATTGTCTGGAGCGGGCGTACCGCAACGGTTACCAACAGTGGCCGGCAATGCGAGGGGAGACATCCCCACGCTCCCCGGAGTCAGGGCGCATGACGGCAGTTCTGCCAGGCGCTCTAGCGGTTCTCCCCGTCCTCGTCTCCGTCAAGGTCTCCGGGCGCGGCGTCGTCGCGGCCATCGTTGATCTCGCGCGCCCAGAAGAAGCGGTCCGGCAGGAGCTGGCCCATGCCCGGCCGGAACCCGGCGGCCAGCGACTGCCAGGTATATTCCTGGGCCTCGCGCACCGCCTCGGGAATGTCCAGGCCGTTGGCAAGGGTGGCGGCGATGGCCGAGGCCAGCGTGCAGCCCGAGCCGTGGTAGCTGCCGGGCAGGCGCTCCCAGGTGTCGGCGCGCACCACGCCGGCTTCGTTGTAAAGGGTGTTGATGACCTGCGGCGTGTTTTCGTGCGTGCCGGTGATCAGCACGTACTCGCAGCCCATGCTGAGGATGCGCCGGGCGCACTCCGCAAGATCAGGGTCGCCTCCCGTGTCGCGGTCGCTGTCGTCGCCCACCTCGTCGCCTTGGTCGCCGTCCCCAGCGTCGCCGGCCTCGATCAGCGCCTGGGCGCGCGCCAGACGGCGCGCTTCCTGGCAGTTGGGCGTGATGATGGTGGTCTGCGGCAAGAGCAGCTCGCACAACGCCCTTTGCATGTCGTCGGAGGCCAATTCGTCGCCCCGACCGGAGGCCAGCACCGGGTCGAGGATCAGCGGGATGTCCGGGTAGTCCGCCACTATTTCGGCGATGGCGGCGATGTTCTCGACGCTGCCGACCATGCCGACCTTGAATGCCACCACCGGCATGTCTTCGAGCACCAGTCGCGCCTGGTCGACCACCCAGTCCGAGTCCATCGCCATGACGCCTTCGACGCCGGCGGTGTCCTGCACTGTGACGGCGGTTACCACCGACAAGGCATGGCAGCCCATGGACGCCAGCGTCAGCAGGTCGGCCTGAATGCCGGCACCGCCGGTCGGATCGGTACCGGCAAAGGCAAGCACGATGGGTGGCGGGGTGGAAGAGGGCATGGAGGCTGGTGGAAGGCCGCGCGGGCCGGCGTGCAACTGCAGGAAGGCGGCTGGCTGCATTGGCCCACTAGTAGCGACCTAGAATGCAACCGGGTAAGATGCTGCTTCCCATTGTAACCCAAGCATTTTTGACGATGACCGAAGCTGCCCAGACGTACAAGACATGGATGTGCCTGATTTGCGGATATATTTACGACGAGGCGTCAGGGTCGCCGGACGAGGGCATCTCCCCCGGCACGCGATGGGAAGAAGTCCCCATCAACTGGACCTGCCCGGAGTGCGGGGCGCGCAAGGAAGATTTTGAGATGGTGGCGGTGTAAGTCCAATTAGCAGCGCCTAACAGAA
>VGIE01000152.1 GCA_016867955.1 Betaproteobacteria bacterium | reverse complement strand
CATAGCCGCTCGCGCCGCACTTCGCAGTTCAAGTCGCAACGGCGCGCTGGGACGGAGCGGCAACTGCAACTGCCAGGGGGAACAATGGCGTTCGATCTCGTAATCAAGGGTGGACTGGTAGTGGACGGAACCGGCGCCCCCGCACGGCGTGCGGACGTAGCTGTATCCGGCGGCAGGATCGTCGAGGTCGGCCAGGTGTCGGGCGGCGCCAAGCGGATGATCGATGCCGGCGACCGGGTGGTTGCCCCGGGTTTCGTCGACCCGCACACCCACTACGATGCGCAGATCTGCTGGGACCCTGCTGTGACGCCCTCGCCGTGGCACGGGGTCACGACGGTCATGCTCGGCAACTGCGGCGTCGGGATCGCGCCGAGCCGCCCCGCGGGCCGCAATACCGCGATGCACGATCTGGTCAACGTGGAGGGAATGTCCTTTGACGTGCTCGATCGTGGAATCTCGTGGGACTGGGAGACCTTCCCCGAGTTTATGAATTCCGCCGAGCGCCGCGGTGTCGCCGCCAACCTGGCCTTTCTCGCGCCACTGACCCCGTTTCGCTACTACGTGATGGGCGACAAAGCCATCGACAGGCCGGCCAGCCCCGCCGAGGCCGCCAGAATTGCCGTGCTGCTCGAAGAAGCCATGCGCGCCGGCGCCTACGGCTTTTCCACGACTCAGCTCCCGAATCACATAGGACACCAGGGCCGCCCGCTGGCCTGCCGCAACGCCGACGCGGCCGAGCTCAAGACCTACGCCAATGTCCTCAAGCGCGCGGGAAAGGGCCTGATCGAGATTGCCCTAACTCAGCAGATGTCTGTGCTCTCCGACGAGAACCTCGAAGTGCTGCACGCTCTCCTGCAGGAGAGCGGACGGCCGGTGACCTGGCTCTCGCTGCTATTCCGGGACGACATCCCAGGCGCCTGCGATGACAGCCTCCGGAAGTCCGCTCACCTGACCGCCATGGGATCGGTACCGCAGATCTGCGCAAGGCCGCTGACGCGCGACATGGACCTGCGGGCTCCGCACTCCTTCCTGAGCTTTGCCTCGTGGCACACCATACTCAACAAGCCGCCCGAAGAGCAGAAGCGCATCCTCTCCAGCCAGGCATTCCGCAACCAGTTTCGCCAGGAACTCAAGGGGCCTGCCCAGTTCACCGGCAATTGGGACTTGATGGCCGTGTCCGAGGTCGGATCAACCGCGCTCAAACAGCATGAGGGAAAGACCGTCGCGACCCTGGCAAAGGAGCGCGGCACCGACGGCGTCGATGCATTGCTCGACTTCGCCCTTGAGGATGACCTGCGCACCGAATTCGCTGTGGCCTTCCTGAATACCAACCAGGAAGGCGTAGCCAAGTTGCTGCGCAACACCACGACGCTGATCGGCCTGTCCGATGGCGGGGCGCACCTTGGCGTGCTCTGCGACGCCGGCTATACGACCTACATGCTGGGGCACTGGGTGCGCGAACGCAAGGCACTGTCACTCGAGCAGGCCGTGCAGCGCATGACCTCGGAGCCGGCCGCCCTGTTCGGCATCATGGACCGCGGGCGCATTGCGCCGGGCCTGGCGGGCGACATCGCCATCTTCGATCCTGCGACTGTGGGATCGGCCGAACGCGGTGTAAAGCGCTACGACCTTCCCGGCGGCGCCAAGCGTTTCGTCATGCCCTCGCAGGGAATCGACTACACCATCGTCAATGGAGTGCCGATATTCGAGAATGGCGAGATGACGGGCGAGAGCCCGGGGAAGGTCCTTCGCTCCTGACCCCTGCCTCCGGCTGCCGGGCTCGCACTAGGTGGCGACCGCCTCCTTCGTGTCCAGCACCACCCTTGCCTCGCGCTCAATCGCGGTGCCATCGAAAAAGACCGGATTCATCCCCCCGTGCAGGCGCACCGCATTGGCGAACACGAGGTCGCGAAAATCCGCCTCGCCGAGAAGTCCGTGTTCCAGCAGTTCGTAGGCTTCCTCTACCACCTTGCTCATGTCAGGCACATCATAGTGCCCGATGTCCGAACCCAGCACCGCCTTCAGGCGCACACCGTACGGATTGACGCGGGTATCGAACGCCCATGCGTTGATCGCATCGTCGGCCTCGACACCGAAGTAGAAATTCCCGACAAAGCGCTGGATCAGCTCGTCTTCGCTCTCGACCCCGAGAGCCTCCCACTCATCGAAATTCTCCGGCTTCATGGGTTTGACAATGGTCGGATGCGGCGCAAGGTCCGATTCCGGCCTGCCCGCAGTGAGCCTGCCGCCATATTGCTTCATCAATGCCGCATATCCCGCACGGTCAAGCCGGTAAGGGTCGGTGGCCCCGAGGCCGGACACGCTGCGCTTGCGCCAGGTACCGAGAATCTCATTCAGCATGATCGCGGCCCAGCCGACGCCACCTTCCATGAATGCAAAGTTCAGCCGCGGGAAGCGCCGCGTAACGCCGCCCATTAAGATCGACTTGCACAGCAGACCCTGATGGTAGGCATGGTTGCCGATGTGGTTGAACGAGAAGTTCGATATGGAGCGGCCGTACATCGGCAGCAGCGGCTGGGTGCCCGAGTGTGCCGAGACGGCGACCTTGAGTTCCTGGCACCTGGCCCAGAACGGATCGTAGTCGTAGGCGCTGTCCACGCCATAGGTGTCCAGCCAGCACGCCTCGGGAAACACGTCGGGGTGCGAACGATGCACCGCTGGTATGGGCCTGAGCACCGTGGTCGGAATCACGATGGACTTGAATCCGAGCTCTCGCACCGAGTACTCGAGTTCGGCAATCGCCTCCTCTGGCGTGTGCATGGGAATGCTCGCCACCGGCGTGATGCGATCAGCCTCCGCGCGGAACTGCTCGGCCTTGGTCAGGTTGATGGCGCGGACCGCGGCCCGGCGCAGCTCCTCGTCCCTGATCAGCATGACCGGAATGGAGGTCATCCCGTAGGAGACGACGAAATCCATCCCGAGTTCGCCTGTGGCCAGCCGCTCATGTGCGAGCGAAGGCAGGGCCGCGGTTGCCGCGTCCCGCACGCTGGCGGTCGGATATGCCCACCACGCCGGGCGGCGCGCTCGGATATCGCGACGCTCGTCCCAGCTCATGTCATGCCACCATCCGGGGTGGCTGCCGGTCGCCTTGAGGTATTCGCCGTACTTCTGCGGCATGTCCCGACCACCGACCTCGCCCAGCTTCTCCAGAAACAACGGCGTGAACTCATAGAGGTGGCCGTCGGCATCGACGACCGGATATCCCAGTTCGGCGCGTATCGCCGAAGAGCGCGTAGTCGCTTGCTTCATTGCAGCTCCCTCCTTGCTGTGGTGATTATGCCCCGCCCGGGCAAATTGGGCCCGAATCGGCCCCGAAATGGGCCGAGTGACTGTCACCCCCGATGCTAGCATCACACGGATCCAATGCTGATCGCACCCAGCAGCCCGCAGGAAGCTGCACCACCGCAATGGCGGATCTTTCTTGTTCAAGGGGAGTGATGATGAGGAATACGACGAGCCTACTGCGCTAGCTAATTTTCAGCCTTGGACTGCTGCTTCGCAGCGGCGTTGCACTTGGCCAGACGTTTCCCATCAAGCCGGTCCGCATCATCGTTCCTGCGCCGCCTGGTGGCGCCATCGACATCATTGCGCGACTGCTGGGCGAGCGCCTCACGCCAGCGTGGGGACAGACGGTGCTGGTTGAAAACAAGCTGGGCGGCAGCCAGATCATTGGCACTAATCAGGTGGCAAAGAGCGCCCCGAACGGCTACAACCTCGTCATCGAAGTGTCGAGCCACGCCGTGAACCCATTGCTCTTCAAGACACTCCCCTACGACTCGCTCAAGGACTTCTCCTTCTTGGTTCAGACGCATGTGGTCCCCCTGCTACTCGCAGTTGCCCCATCGATGCCCATCAGGACCATCCCGGGATTGCTCGCCTACGGGAAGGCAAACCCGGGCAAGCTTTCATATTACTCCGGCGGACTGGGCAGCTCGCTTCACACCGCCGCCGAGCTCTTCAAGTCCATGACCAGTGCCGACATCCTGCACATCGCCTACAAGGGAAGCAGTGCCGCGCACCCGGACGTCATCTCGGGGCGCACTTCCATGATTTTCGACACGATCACGGCCATCATGCCGCACGTGAAGTCGGGATCCGTGCGGGCAGTGGCGGTCACGACCCTCAAGCGTTCGTCCATCGCGCCCGATGTGCCGACCCTCGCCGAATCCGATGTGGCCGGCTTTGACACCAGCTCGTGGGGTGGAATCCTGGTTGCGCCTGGCACTCCGAAGGATGTCATCGACACGCTCAATGCGGGCATCAACAAGGTCCTTCTGACCCCGAGATCAGCGCGAGGCTGACCAGTTTCGGCATCGAGGTCGTCGGCGGATCACCCCGTCAATGGGAAGACTTCATGCAGGTGGAGATCCGCAAGTGGGCCAAGGTTGCCAAAGAAGCCGGCATCAACCCCGAATAGCGCCGCCGCGAGGTCTACTGGGACCGCAAACTGTAATCTGATCATTTTCATTCAACATGGATTGCCGGTTGCATGTTCGCATCAGCAATATGATCAGAAGGAGATGCCGATCCCAGGTGCTGCCCCCCGCGGCTACTTCAGCAGGCGGTCGAGCAGCGGGTTGACGGGCTTGATCGCCGCGGCGGCCTTGCGGGCGCGCTGCTCCTCGTCCTCGGCCGCCGTGGCCGTCGTGGCCTTGGGCGCCTCCGGCCTGGCCGCCGGCGGCGTGTTGTTGATCACGGTCAGCCGGTCACGGATCGCCCCCGCCGACTTTAGACCGAGCTTGTCGCAGGTGGTGCTCAAGTAGGTGGTGGCGTGGCCGTCGGTGCACTTATAGAGTTCGGCCTGCGCCGCGCCCGGCCAGGGCGTCAGCGCGAACAAGGCGGCCACGGCGGCACCCAGCGGTGCGCGCGCGCCTGCGCAATTCCAATCAGAGTGAGCTTTCATGCATCACCTCCGGTACCAGTCGCCGACCTCGGCCAGCCACTCCCGCTTGCCCGCCAGGCTGTCGAGGGCGAGGGGCATGGTCAGGATCAGATGTTCGAATCCGGCATCACGATAGCGCGAAACGAGGTCCCTTGTCGCGGCCTCGTTTGTCCGCACCCACAGGCCGAAGGACCGCTCGTCGCGGCCGGCGGCTCTCAGTTCCTGCCGGATCAGGTCGCGATGGGCCTGGTTGTCGGCCAGGGTACAGGGCGGGCCGCACCAGCCCTCGCCGATGCGCGCCGCGCGCCGCACCGCCGGCTCGCTGTGGCCGCCGACCAGTACCGGCAACCCGCCGGGCACGCCGGGCGACATCTGCAGTTTCGCAAAGCGGTACCACTCCCCCGCATGCTCCACCGGTTCGCCCGACCACAGCCTGCGCATCACCGCGATCATCTCCTCCATGCGCGCCGCGCGGCGCGCGAACGGCTCGCCGACGGCGTCGAACTCCTC
The DNA here is from genome assembly GCA_016867955.1 of Betaproteobacteria bacterium. Taxonomy (GTDB): domain Bacteria; phylum Pseudomonadota; class Gammaproteobacteria; order Burkholderiales; family SG8-39; genus CAIYPG01. The sequence goes on along the minus strand of VGIE01000152.1, from coordinate 705 downwards.
CTTCATCCAGCCGACGCCGACGCCCAGCAGCAGGCGTCCGCCCGACAGCAGCTGCGCGGTGGCCGCCGCCTTGGCCGCGACGAAGGGATTGCGCAACGGCAGCACCAGCACGCCGATGCCCAGCAACAGCCGGCGCGTGACGGCGCCGAGCTGCGCCGCCAGCACCAGCGGGTCGGCAAAGGGCGTCTCCGGCACGAAGCTGGGGCGTCCGGTGTCGCGATAGGGGTAGTTCGGCGCGAACTCGATGGGCGCCACGAGGTGGTCGGCGACCCAGACCGATTCATAGCCGAGTTCGTCGGCATGGCCGGCGAGCGCGGCGTAGTCGCCGAGCGGCTGGCCGAACAGGAAGGCGGAGGGCTGCACAGCGCTCCTCAGGTGGCCGACTTGCCGCCGTCGATGCTGTAGACGCCGCCGGTGCAGAACAACGCCTCGTCGCTGGCGAGGAACAGCATCAGCGAGGCGATCTCCGGCGGCTGGGCATAGCGCCCGAGCGGCGTGCTGGCCTCGACGCGCTTGCGCGCGAGCGACGGCTTGCCGGGCGAGTTGCCCTGTTCGATGGCGCGCATCATGCGCGTCTCGGTGGCCGAAGGATTCACCGAATTCACGCGGATGCCTAGCGGCGCGCATTCCAGCGCAATGGAGCGCATCATGCCGACCACGGCGTGCTTGCTGGTGATGTAGGCCGACATGTTGGGCGCCCCCTTG
>VGIE01000151.1 GCA_016867955.1 Betaproteobacteria bacterium | reverse complement strand
GCGGGCGCTTTCTTGCCAAGCGCCTGCGGGCCGGTGGTGATGAAGAGGATCCTCGATCCGGCCGCAAGCGAAGGCAGCGCCGCCTGCACCGTGCGCACCGCACCTAGCGCGTTGGTCTGGTATTCGTGCAGCGAGATGGCAAGGTCGAGATCGGCGATGCTGTCGGTGTCGAAGGATGCGTTGATGGCCGCGTTGCAGATCACGGCATCCAGCTTCGTCCCGGCGATGCCGGCCCTGATCCTGCCGATGGCTGAGTCCTCGGCCACGTCCACGCCCTCGATGATGTGGACCTTCCCCTTCGCTGCACTCTTCGCCACGATGGAGGCAAGTTCTCCGTTGCTCTTCCTGCAGGCGCCAAACACCGTGTCGCCGCGCGCCGCCAGCCGCGCGCAGATGCCGAGGCCGAGGCCGCGGGCCGACCCCGTGAGCAGGACGTTCATGCCCTGCCGCTCATGACTGGTCGAACTCGAGATAGAGGTGGTTCAGCCCGTGTACCGCGAAGCTCTGGATGTTGAGCCAGTCGTTCCTGCCGGGGGCGAAGCGCACGTTCCTGAGGCGCGACAGCAGCGCCCTGAAGGCGAGCTCGAGCTCTTTCTTCGCCAGCACCGCACCGGCGCAGTAGTGCTCACCGTGGCTGAACGCCATCTGCGCGGACAGGTTCTCGCGATGGATGTCGAGCCTGTCGGGGTCCTTGAAGATTCGTGTGTCGCGGTTTCCCGCCGCGAAGCGCAGGTGAACCGGTGCGCCCTTGGGGATGGTGACGCCGGCCATGGTCACGTCCTGCGTGGTCACGCGCCAGTAACCGGGGCCGGGGGAGGCGAGGCGCACCATTTCCTCCACGAAGAGTTTCACCTTCGACGGGTCGGCGGTGATTTCCTCTCGCACCGCGGGGTTCTCGATTAGCATCACCATGCCGGCGCAGATGGCATGCGTGGTGGTGAGGTTGCCGGCAGTCATCAGTTGCTCGGCGGTGGACAGGAACTCCGGGAGCGTGAGCCCGCGCATCTCCTTGCCCGCGTCGTCCTCGAGCTTGGCGGTGGCCAGCACCGAGATGATGTCGTTGGTGGGGTTGGCCTGCTTCTCGGCGAAGCGCTGGGTAAAGTACTTCTGGAAATCGAGGCGCTTCTTCGTGGCCGCGATCTCGTCTTCCAGCGGCACCATGAAGCTGAACTGCACGATGCGCGCCTCCGACCACTCGCGGAACTTGCGGAAATCCGCGCGCGGCACGCCGAGCTGGTCGGCGGTGATCTGCATGGTCAGCGGCATGCCGAACTCCTCGTGCAGCTCGACCTCGCCGCGGCCGATGAAGGCGTCGATCAGTTCGGTGATGGTGGCGTTGATGTAGTCGCCCATGGCGTTGACGCGGGGCGCCGTGAAGGCCTTGGCAAGAAGGGCGCGGTAGCGCTTGTGCATGGGCGGGTCGCCCGTGCCCAGCGTCGGCACCTCGGGCACGCCCTGCGCCAGGATGGCCATGATCTCGGGCTTGCGGTTGAACAGGTGGCGGTAGTCGCTGGAGAAGATCTCCGGGTGCCGGCAGGCTTCCATGACCTCTTCATAGCCGGTGATGAGGTGGAAGCCCTGGATGGGCGCCTTCCATACCGGCGCCTCCTTCACGAGCCGCGCGTAGAACGGGTACGGGCACTGCACGAATTCGGCGCTGAACGGGTTGAATTCGTCGACGCGCAGCGTGGCGGCCAGCTGGCGCGCCTTGTCATCCAGGCTGTTGCGGGACCGTTGTTCGGGTGCGGATTCGGGCATTGTGTTCCTGTGCTGCGATGAATCAGGTAATGCCGCGCCATTTCGCAGGCTGCGGCAATCCGTGCCTTGCCAGGGCACCGGATCGCGCGCCTGTTCCGGGCATCCTGCGCCCGCGGCGCCCGGGGTAACGGCGACTACTTGGGGAAGCCCAGCAGCTTGGCAATCCGGTCATTCTGCTTTGTCGCTTCGGTGTCCGCGGGGACGTACTGCGCCGGAAGCCTGGCCGTGTCATACATGGAGAACCCGCCAGGGTCGTCGTTGAGCACCTTGTTTCCTTCCTGGCTCATGACGTAGTTCGCGAACAGGCGCGCCGCATTCGGATTCTTGGCCTTGCCGCGTGCAGTGAGCAGCAGGTGCAATTCGATGCCGGTGGTGAAAGCGGGCATGACGCTGTCTACCGGCGCTCCTTTTGCCCTGACTGCCTGCACCTGCGGTACCACGGTGGGCAGGGTGATCCAGCCTTCGCCTGCTGCAAGACCCTGCACGGCAGGCACGCCGCTCGGGTATTGCCGTCCTGTCTGGGCGCCGAGATCAGAGAGGAATTTCTCCCCGTACTTGTCGAGCATCATCTTGAAGAATTCCTGGTACACGGTGCAGCAACGCGGATTGGCGAACAGGATCTGCCCCTTCCACTTCGGATTCAGCAAGTCAGGCCAGTCCTTCGGGAAATCGGCGGGCCTGATCTTGTCGGTGTTGAAGGTCATCTGCCACGGCAGGAGCTGCAGAAGCGCCGTGGCGCCACGGTTGAACTTGGCCGGGAATTCGCCGCTCGCCACGACAGGCAGATTCGCGCCGCCAACGGGGTCCATCCAGCCCTTATTGATGCCTTCCTGGGCGAAGCGAAACGAACTCGTTCCGGAAAGGAACATCAGGTCGGCGGCGTAGGTGCCCGACTCGGCCTCGGATGCAAAGCGCTGCAGGCTTCCCTCGCCGGGAAAGCGAATGAAGGCGGCCTTGATGCCGTACTTGGCCGTGAACGCATCGCTGGTGCGTTTGGCGACGGTTTCAACAGGCGCCCAGTACGAGAGCACCTGGCCCTCCGCCTTTGCGGCCTTGATCAGCGCGTCGAGGTTGGCCTGCGCCATGGCGCTGCCGGCAAATGCCCCTGTGACGATCACGGCTATCGCGGCGGATGCGGCGGCCCCGGTGCGGTCAGGGACCAGCTCGGCCAGTGCGCTGCGTAATGTCCGGATACTGAGTCTCATCGTTCCTCCTGGATTGAGTTGGACTTCCGAAAACGACCGGCCCCAGTAGATCCCTGCGGCCGGCGCTGATGAAAAGTGTCGGGCTTTCCCTCCTGGCGCAGTGTAAGACCCGATCAATCGAAAGTCCATGTGCACCGCACATCCTGCCTCACGAGCACTGCAAGCCGGCCTGGCGGTGCACATTGGCCAGGAAAAGCCAGTGGCAGATGCTGGGCAATGCCAGTGCGTTACCCGGATGGCGCCCAACCCCGCGCCCGTTGCACCGCCTCGCACCAGCGCGCCAGCCGGTTGGCAGCCTCCTGCGGTGCCATGCGCGGCTCGAAGCGCGCTCCAGCCTTCCAGCGTCGCGCGATGTCTTCGCGGCTTTTCCAGATGCCGGTCGCAAGGCCGGCGAGGCAGGCCGCGCCAAGTGCGGTGGATTCGGTGACGCGTGGTCGCGCCACCGGAATGCCGCTGATGTCGGCCTGGAACTGCATGAGCATGGCGTTGGCTGAGGCGCCGCCGTCGACTCGCAGCTCGGTCGGCGTCATGCCCGCGTCCTCGCGCATTGCGGCGAGCAGCTCGGCCGACTGGAAGGCGATGGCTTCGAGGGCAGCGCGCGCGATGTGCGCACGGCCGCTGCCGCGCGTGAGTCCGATGATGGTGCCGCGCGCTTGCGGGTCCCAGTAGGGCGCGCCCAGGCCGGTGAAGGCCGGCACGACATAGACATCGCCGCCGTCTTCGACCCTTGCCCCCAGCGCCTCGATGGCGGAGGAGGAGCGGATCAGGCGCAGCCCGTCGCGCAGCCATTGCACCACCGCACCACCGATGAACACGCTGCCCTCGAGCGCGTATTCGCGGTCCGACGCTTTCGGTCCGGGCTGCGCGGCGCAGGTGGTGACCAGGCCGCGCGTGGACCGGATCGCCCTAGCGCCGGTGTTGAGCAGCATGAAGCAGCCGGTGCCGTAGGTGTTCTTCGCCATGCCAGGCGCGCAGGCCTGGCCGAATAGGGCGGCCTGCTGGTCGCCGGCGATGCCGCCGATGGGGATCGGCGCGCCGAACAGCCCCGCGCTGGTGCTGCCGTAGGCATGCGAGGAGGGATGCACGGCGGGCAGCATGGCACGCGGAATGTCGAACAGTCGCAGCAGCTCGTCGTCCCAGTCGCCGCGATGGATGTCGTAGAGCATGGTACGCGAGGCGTTGCTTGGGTCGGTAACATGCAGGACGCCGCCGGAGAGGTTCCAGGCGAGCCAGGTGTCCACAATGCCAAAGGCGAGGTCGCCGCGCTCGGCATGCAGGCGCATGCCGGGAATGCTGTCGAGGATCCAGGCGATCTTGGTGGCGGAAAAATACGGGTCGAGCACGAGTCCCGTGCGCCTGCGCACCAGTTCCGCATGACCGTCGCGCTGCAGCTCCTTGCAGCGGGCGGCGGTGCGGCGGTCCTGCCAGACGATGGCATTGTGCACAGGCTTGCCGGTGGCGCGGTGCCACACGATGGTCGTCTCGCGCTGGTTGGTTATGCCGATCGCGGCAATCTGTGCGGGCCGGGCCTCCGCCAGCCGCAGCGCGCGCCGCGCGCAGGCGAGCTGCGTGCGCCAGATGTCCTCGGGATCGTGCTCCACCCAGCCGGGCTGCGGAAAGAGCTGCGGGAACTCGCGCTGCGCCACCGTCCGCACCCGGCCGTGCCGGTCGAACAGGATGGCGCGCGAGCTGGTGGTGCCCTGGTCGAGCGCAAGAACAAATTTCATTGGCGGTGCTCCTCCGGACAGTCGTCCCGCGTTGGTACCGCGTCGGCTTCTCGCGGCGCTCGACGCGCTGGCTACACCATTCTGCAACAGGAATCGGCAATGGCACAGTACGGGCATGCGGCTGCGGGCCGATCAGCGGCGGCTGATGCATCAGGTCGGGCGCGGGCCGTGTGTTAAAATTCTCGCATTTGCAACGGCACTCATTGAACAACTGATCGCGCCCGGATGCCCCGGAATCTGGGCCGTGCATCCGGAGCGCTCAGGTCGCCCCGGACAGCCCTACATGCCGCTTCCCGAACCCGCGCCACGCAAGCTCTCGCACACCCGCACCCTCTCTCTGCAGGGTTACGAGCGCGCAGACGGCCTGTGGGACATCGAGGGGCATATCGTCGACGTCAAGCCGCATCATTTTTCGCTTCATGGCTGCGTGCGAGAAGCCGGCGAACCGATCCATGAAATGCGCGTCCGCGTGACCATCGACCGCGAGATGAGTATTCACGCTGCTGCGGCCTCGTCGGAGGCGATCCCCTACCGGGGGCATTGCGATTCGACACTGCCGGACTACGGCAAGCTGGTCGGCCTCAACCTGGGCAGAGGATTTCGCCGCGCGGTACTCGAGCGCATGGGCGGCGTCAAGGGCTGTACCCACATCACCGAGATGCTGACGCAACTGCCGTCGGCCGCCTTCCAGTTGCTGTCGGCACAGCCGCATCTGTATGACGCGGCCAAGGCGAATTTCGCCGTGGGCCGTTGCGTCGGCCTGCGGGCCGGCGGCGAGATGGTGAAGCTGCATTATCCCGAGTGGTATGCGAATGTCGACAAGAACATGGATGGTGCCGCAGGCCAGACGGCTGACAAGCCGCAATCCTGACATGCCAGTATGCGGGGAAATCGGGGACGGGCGGGCGTGAGCGCACATTGACGCAAGAAAAAGAACGGGCGCCGTACCGGCCCTGACGGACCAGCGCAAGCGATGCGAGCGCTGCGTCCAATGGCCTTCGGGCTTTCTCAAGGCGGGGAACGATGAAAATCCACGAGTATCAGGCGAAAGAGGTTCTGAAGAAGTACGGTGTCACGGTGCCACGCAGCGTGCCGTGCTTTTCGACCGACGAGGCCGTCGGGGCGGCACAGTCGCTGGGCGGCAAGGTCTGGGTGGTGAAGGCGCAGATCCACGCCGGCGGCCGCGGCAAGGGCGGCGGCGTCAAGCTGGCGAAATCGATCGACGAGGTGAAGACGCTGTCGGGCCAGATTCTTGGCATGCAGCTGGTGACGCACCAGACCAGGCCCGCGGGACAGAAAGTGCGCCGCCTGCTGATCGAGGAAGGCGTCGATATCAGGAAGGAGTTCTATGTCGGCATGGTGGTGGACCGAAGCACGCAGCGCGTGACCCTGATGGCCAGCTCCGAAGGCGGCGTTAACATCGAGGAAGT
>VGIE01000150.1 GCA_016867955.1 Betaproteobacteria bacterium | reverse complement strand
CTTGCCGGCTCATGCACTGCGTGCTCGGGCCAGGCGCGCATGCGCTCGGCCATGGCATGGTGGGAGGCATCGAAAAAAGGCAGATTCGCGAGTTTCCAGCCGCTCATGATTGGGACCTTTCCGGCAGATGTTCTGTTGACTGTGTCGGAGCTTTGCAAAGTTCGACTTGCAACGGGCTCCAGAGGATTGCTGTTCTGGCGAGTTGCGTAATCAGAGCGGCTGGCCACCCTCGACGCCGAGGACCGAGCCGGTGGTGTAGCTGGATGCATCGCTGGCAAAGTACAGCGCCGCGCCGACGATCTCGTCGGCCTCGCCGCCGCGCTTCAGCGCGAATGCTTGCGCGCGCTTCTGGAACTTTTCCAGGTCCCAGGCCTTGCTGATATCGGTCAGGAACGTGCCGGGCATGATGCAGTTCACGCGTACCTTGGGGCCGAAGGTGTGGGCGAAGCTCTGCGTGATGGTGTTGAGCGCGGCCTTGGCCGCGGCATAGGGCAGGATGTCCGGGCGCGGATGGATGGCGCCCGCGCTGCTGATGTTGATGATCGAGCCACCGGCGCCTTCTGCCATGCGCGTGCCGATGAGGGCACTCAGGCGCATCGGGCCCTTCAGGTTCACCTCGAGGACCTTGTCGAAGAGTGCCTCGGTGACGTTGACGATGTGGTCGTACACCGGGGCCATGCCGGCATTGTTGACGAGGATGTCGATCTTGCCGAAGCGCGCATAGGCGGCATCGACCAGCTTGGGCAGTTCTTCCCAGTGACCGACGTGACAGGCATAGGCCATGGCGCGCCGGCCGGTCGTCGCCTCGACTTGCCTTGCGAGCGTTTCGCAGGCGTCGAGCTTGCGGCTGACGATGATGACATCGGCGCCCGCCTGCGCGAAGGCAAGCACCATTTCGCGGCCAAGGCCGCGGCTGCCACCGGTAACGAGCGCCACCTTGTCTGTGAGCAGAAAACGGTCGAGTGGGGATTTCATGGGCTGGGTCAAGTTTCAGAACAGGTGATCAATCCAAGAATGGCGGGCCGTCAGGATCAAGGCGATCGCCGATGACCATCGAGCTACCGGAGCCGGCCGCGGGAATTGCAGCGCTTCTGGGCCAAGAAAGCGGCCCTTTCGACCGTTGGATTATGGGGGACGCGCTAAAATCGGTCAACAAAGTGGAGGGACCAGAACAAATGTTCGAGCAATCCGGAAAGAGCAAGGCGCTGCTGGCCCGATTACAGGCCTTCATGAACGAGCATGTCTATCCGAACGAGGAAACCTATCACGAGCAGCAGTCCGCGATGCTGGACAAGTGGCAGCCGGTGCCCATTGCGGAGGAGGTCAAGCGCAAGGCCAAGGCGGCCGGGCTGTGGAACTTGTTCCTGCCCGAATCGCGGCATGGTGCGGGACTGACTAACCTCGAGTACGCGCCCCTGTGTGAAGTCATGGGACGGGTGCATTGGGCCCCCGAGGTGTTCAACTGCTCCGCGCCGGACACCGGCAACATGGAAACGCTGGAACGCTACGGCACCGAGGCGCAAAAAAAACAGTGGCTGGTGCCGCTGCTCGAGGGCGAGATCCGCTCTTGTTTCTCCATGACCGAGCCGGACGTCGCCTCATCGGATGCGACCAACATCAAGACCAGCATCGTGCGCGATGGCGAAAGCTATGTCATCAATGGCCGCAAATGGTATTCATCGGGCGTCGGCGATCCACGCTGCAAGCTGCTGATCGTGATGGGCAAGACCGATCCGGACGCTTCGGACAGTCACAAGCGGCAGTCGATGGTGTTGGTGCCGATCGACACGCCAGGCGTGAAGATCCTGCGCTTTCTGCCGAACCTGGGTTTCCTAGATGAGCCGCACGGCCACGGCGAAGTCGTCTATGACAATGTGCGCGTGCCGGCCGGGAACATGCTGCTGGGCGAGGGACGCGGATTCGAAATCGCCCAAGGCCGCCTCGGGCCTGGACGGATTCATCACTGCATGCGCCTCATCGGGCTGGCGGAAGTCGCGCTCGAGAAGATGTGCCGGCGCGCCCTGTCGCGCAGGACGTTCGGCAAGGCGCTGGCCGAGCACGGCGTGACGCTGGAGCGCATCGCCAATGCGCGCATCATGATCGACCAGAACCGCCTGCTGACGCTGCGGGCGGCGCACCGCATGGATACGGTCGGCAACAAGGAGGCGCGCAAGGAGATCGGCATGATCAAGGTCGCGGCCACCAACATGGCCTGCCAGGTGATCGACTGGGCCATGCAACTGCACGGGGCGGCCGGCATGACCAACGACTTCGGGCTGGCCTATGCCTATTCGCGGGCGCGGTCGCTTCGATTCGCCGATGGTCCCGATGAGGTCCATCGCGAACAGATCGCCAAGCTGGAGCTGCGGCAGTACGGCCCGGAAAGGCAGCAGTAGCTGCTTCGCTCACCGGGCCGGATTAGCGGCCCGGAAGTCGGAAAGCCGCGGTCACCACCGCGGCTATCTGCACTTAGCTGACGCGCCTTCTGGCGCGTGACTTCACTTCGCCTTCGGCATGATCTGCTTGGCAATGATCAGCTTCATGATCTCGATGCTGCCACCGGCCAGGCGCGCCTGCCGCGCGTCCACCCACGCGCGACCGATGGCCATTTCGCGCATATAGCCCCAGCCACCGTGCAACTGCAGGCAGGCATCGGCAACGCGGCCCTGCATCTCAGCTGAGGTCATTTTCGCCACTGCAGCCAGCGGCCCGTCGAGCTTGCCTTCGACGTGCAGCGCGAGGCAGCGATCGACGAACACCCGGCATAACAGGATCTGCGAACAGAGGTCGGCCAGCACGAACTGCGTGTTCTGGAAATCGGACACCTTCTTGCCAAATGCATCGCGCTGGGATGTGTATTCGATGGTCCAGTTCAGCATCGCCTCGGCGGAGGCCACCGCCTTCACCGCTTGAACCAGCCGTTCCTGCGCCAGTTCCTGCATCAAGTGATAGAAGCCGCGATTTTCGGTGCCCACCAGGTTCGTGACCGGCACTCGGCAATTGCTGAAGAACAGTTCCGAGAGGTCCTGGGCGTGCGAGCCGACCTTCTCCAGCCGCCGGCCGCGGCTGAATCCAGGGCGATCCGTTTCCACGAGAATGAGGCTGATGCCCTTGGCGCGTGCCGTCGGGTCGGTCTTGCAGGCAACGATGATGAAGTCGGCACCCTGCGCGTTGGAGATGAAGACCTTCTGTCCGTTGATCACGTAATCGCCGCCATCGCGCCTGGCCGAGGTGCGGATGTTCTGCAGGTCGCTGCCGCCGGAGGGTTCGGTCATGCCGACGGCACTGCGTACTTCGCCGGTGGCCATCTTCGGCAGCCACTTCTTCTTCAGTTCTTCAGAACCGTGATGGTGCAGGTAGGGCGACACGATGTCCGAGTGCAGCGGAAAGCAGGGGCCGTTGGAGCCGGTGCGTGCGAGTTCCTCGATGACGATGGCGCTGTGCAGGAAGTTCCCGCCCATGCCGCCGTACTCCTCGGGAATCGCGCAGCAGAGCACGCCGGCTTCGCCGGCCTTCAGCCAGGCCTCCTTGGGAACGACTCCGGCATCCTCCCACTTCATGTGGTTGGGGGCGACTTCGGTTTCGACGAAGCGGCGCACCGAGCGGCGGAAGAGTTCGTGCTCCTCATTGAATATGGTTCTCTCGATCAAGGTCGGTTCTCCGGTTATCTGGTGAGGCCGGGTTGGGCAGGCGCCCTGTCGGTGCGGCGCGGATTCGTTGGGCAGTTTCGGTCAAGCGGCTTCGCTGAATGACAGCGAGATCCCGGTCTAGTTCTCCACGTACTCGATCATGCCATTGTTGATCACCATGACGTTGCGCTCCACGACCCAGCAGCGGAAGGCCGCGCGACGGCCGCCTTCGCGCCAGATTTCCGTCCTGATCGTCTCGCCCGGAAAGACCGGCGAGGAGAATCGCACGTGCATCTGCTTGAGACGTGTCGGATCATAGCCGCACAGTTCGCGCAGGATGGCATGGCCGGCGATGCCGAACGTGGCGAGGCCGTGCAGGATGGGCTTGGGGAACTTGGCGACGGCTGCGACTTCCGGGTCGGCGTGCAGCGGATTGCGGTCTCCGCTCAGGCGATAGATCAGCGCCTGTTCCGGGCGCGTGGCCAGGGTGCAGTCGACGTCTGCCCTGCGCTCGGGGATGGCGTGCACCGGCTTGACCGGACCGCTGGGGCCGCCAAAACCGCCGTCGGCTCGGCAGAAGGTGGTGCCGGTCACCGTGCAATAGCGCGTGCCGGTGGCCTTGTCGACGATGTCGCGCGAGGAGTAGATCAGCGCGCCCTTACCAGGGCCCTTGTCGATGATTTCGTCGATGCGTGACTTGCCGATGACGGTGCCGGTGGCGGGCAGGGGGGAATGCACGATCAACCCCTGTTCGCCATGCAGCACCTGTTTCCAGTCGACGCCGGTCGCTGGGTCGATCAGCCAGAATCCCGGGTAGCCGAGGACGACTGCCATGGTCGGCAGGGCGCGCAGGTTTTCCTCGTAGACGAACGGCAATTGTTTCGCGTCCATGGGGTCCTGGCCCATGCCCACGCCAAGGGCATAGAGCATGGTGGCCGCATCATCATACGTGTGCTCGAGGTCGGGGAATGGCCAATTCTTCAGCGTGCTGTAGTCGATCGCCATCGGAGTCCTCGTCGGGGTTGCAGACCGGCGCGGGCATCGCCACATCGCCATCGGGAGCGCCAGCTGCGCAGCAGTCCCTATTGAGTGTTCTGTTATTATTCTAGCAACATTCAAGGTGCTGACATGGCCGTCGGGCGCTCGCTCGGACAGCGAAAAAGCGGGGGGATGGATGCCAAACAGGGGCTACAAGGACGTCAAGGTCGAGAAGAAAGGCGGCGTGGGCTGGGTGACGTTCAATCGCCCCGATCGTTACAACGCCTGCGATTTCTCGATGTTCCAGGAAGTTGGTTGGGGCATCCGCGAAGTCAGCGAGGACCCGACCATCGGCGTAATCGTGCTGACCGGCGCCGGCGACAAGTCCTTCTGTGCCGGCGGCTTCCTCAAGGACCTGCAGAAGTTCTCGACGGCCGAAGGGCGCAAGCTTTTTAACCTGTCGCAGGAAACCTACAACATCATGCGCCACGCGCCGCAGCCCGTGATTGCGGCCGTGAACGGCGTCGCGGTCGGCGGCGGCAACGAGTTCGTGGTCTGCGCCGACCTTGCGATCGCCTCCGACCGGGCGCGCTTCGGGCAGGCCGGCACACGCGTCGGCAGTTCTCCCGTGTTTGGCGCCAACAATCTCATGGCCCTTCAGATCGGCGAGAAGAAGGCCAAGGAGCTTTGCTTCCTCAGTCGCCTGTACTCGGCGCAGGAAGCACTGAAGATGGGGCTTGTCAACAAGGTGGTCCCCCACGAGAAGCTGTACGAGGAAGTGCAGAGCTGGGCCGAAGAATTGCTGGACAAGAGCCCGGCTTATCTCGAGTTGACCAAGATCACCTCGAACGTCTGGTGGGACATGCTGCAACCGGCGATGGAACACGCCAAGCAGACCCTGCTGCGCCTGGCCGGCGGCCCCGAAATGACCGAGGGCGCCTCGGCATTCATGGAGAAGCGCAAGCCCAACTTCCGGCAGTTCCGCAGGTAGGCAGGGCAGAGATTCACGACCGGAAACGGCGGCAAGGGAGGCGGCCATGTCGATGCAGGTGGATTCCGCCGCTGACGTCATCGCCTTTCTGCGCCGTGCGTCGCGCATTGCACCGGGTGCGCTGGCCGTGGCGTCGCCTGACGGCACACTGAACTACGCCCAGTTGTCAGCGCGTGTCGATGCGCTGGCCGGCTTCCTCCGCAATGCACTGGGCACGGCACGGCGCGAGCCGGTCGCGGTTGTCGCCGAGCATGACCCCACCGTGCCCGAACTGTACCTTGGCGTCATGGCGGCCGGGCATGCCGTCGTTCCGCTGAGTGCGCGGCTGCCGGACGAGGCGCTTGCGCGCGTCGTGTCGAATTCCGGGTCGCGGATGGGAATCCTTTCGCCCTCGGTGGCTGCGCGCCTGAAATCTGTCGCTGCGACGGCGGATACCGCGCGTTGGATCGCCTACGGCAAAGATCCCGGGCGCTGCGTTCCGCCTGACAGGGCAATGAATCTGCCGGCAGGCACGGCCATGATCTGCTTCACCAGCGGCACTACCGGAGAGCCGAAGGGGGTAATACT
>VGIE01000149.1 GCA_016867955.1 Betaproteobacteria bacterium | reverse complement strand
TGGGCCTGAGCCTTGTCGGCAGCATCCACCACCTTGGTCTGCGTGCCGCTGGCGATGTTGCGCTTGAGTTCCACGGCCAGCGGCGTTGCGCTGGGCACGTAGAGCGTGGCAAACGGCAGCGAGGCCTGGCCGCGCAGCTGGAAGCCGCAGGCGGCGAGCGCCAGGACCAGCGCGGCCGCAAACAGGCGGCGCAGGCGGGGACCGTGCAGGAGCGGGGCAGCAGCAGCTTTCATCGCCTCACACTATCACAAAGCGCCAGCATAAAGTGCCAGCGCAAAGTAGCGGCACACCGTGTCGGTACTGAGCGTCACACCACCACATTGACCAGCCTGCCCGGCACGACGATGACCTTCTTCACCGGCCTGCCGTCGCCCAGGCGAATGACCGCCTCGTGGCCACGGGCCAGCGCCTCGATCGCCTCGCGGCCGGCCGTGGCCGGCGCCTTGACATGACCACGCAGCTTGCCATTCACCTGCAGCACCAGCTCGATCTCGTCCTGCGCCAGCGCGGCTTCGACGGGCTCGGGCCAGGCGGCGCGCAGTACGTCCTCGCCGTATCCCAGGTCGCGCCAGAGCTGATGGCAGATGTGCGGCGTGATGGGCGAGAGCACGCGGATCAGGATGGACAGGCCTTCCCGCAGCACCTCGGCGTGCAGGGCGGCATCGTCCTTCGGAGCTGCCTTCAGGGCGTTCAGCATCTTCATGCAGGCCGAGGCCACGGTGTTGAACTGGAAGCGGCCGAGGTCGTAGTTGGCCTGTCGCAGGTTGAGGTGGATCTCGCGGCGCCTGGCGGCCAGCGCCGCGGGCAGCCTGGCAGTAGCCAGCGCGCGGGCATTTTCCGGAGCGGCAGGCAGAGTCGGGGCAACGGCTTGCGAGTATTCGACGGCAAAGGCCCACAGCGACTTCAGGAAGCGCGCCGAGCCGTCCACGCCGGCGTCCGACCACAGCAGCGTCGCCTCGGGCGGGCTGGCGAACATCATGAAGAAGCGTGCGGTGTCGGCGCCGTACTCCTCCACCAGAGACTGCGGATCGACGCCGTTGTTCTTCGACTTGGACATGATGCCGATGCCGCCTGAGTCCACCGGCTTGCCATCCGAACGCAGCACGGCGCCGGTGCGCTTGCCGGCTGCGTCGGTGGTGATGTCGACATCGTTGGGGTTGAAGTACTTGATGCGCCCGCCGTCAGCCCCCTGCGCCTCCTTGCGGAAGAATATCTCGTTCAGCACCATTCCCTGAGTGAGCAGGTTGGTGAAGGGCTCGTCGAAATCGACCAGACCGAGGTCGCGCATCACCTTGGTCCAGAAGCGCGAGTAGAGCAGGTGCAGGATGGCGTGCTCGATGCCGCCGATGTACTGGTCCACCGGCAGCCAGCGCTTCACGCGCCCGTCCACCATGTGCGCGGCGTTGTCCGGGCAGGCATAGCGCGCGTAGTACCAGGACGAATCCACGAAGGTGTCCATGGTGTCGGTTTCGCGCTTGGCCGGCTGGCCGCACTTTGGGCAGGCGCAGCTGACGAACGCGGAATGTCTGTTCAGCGGGTTGCCGGTGCCGTCCGGCACCAGGTCTTCGGGCAGCCTCACCGGCAGCTGGTCGTCGGGCACGGGCACCGTACCGCAGCTGGCACAGTGGATCAGCGGGATCGGGCAGCCCCAGTAGCGCTGGCGCGAGATGCCCCAATCGCGCAGCCGCCAGGTCACCTGCTTTTCGCCCAGGCCCCTGGAGCCGAGGTCGGCGGCGATGGCATCGATGGCGCTGGGGTAGTCGAGGCCGTCATACTTGCCCGAGCCGATGCAGCGGCCGTGCTCGGCGTACCAGGGCTCCCAGCCATCCATCGAGTACGCCTTGCCGGCGACGTCGATCACCTGCGTGATCGGCAGGCCGTATTTTTTCGCGAATTCGAAATCGCGCTCGTCGTGACCCGGCACGCCCATCACCGCGCCCTCGCCATAGGTCATCAGCACGTAGTTGCCCACCCACACCGGCACCCTGTCGCCGCTGATCGGGTGGTCGACGGTAAGGCCCGTCGCCATGCCCTTCTTTTCCTGGGTGGCGAGCTCGGCTTCGATGACGGCGCCGCGCTTGCACTCGGCGATGAAGGCGGCCAGCGCTGGGTTGTTCTTGGCGGCATGCGTGGCGAGCGGGTGTTCGGCTGCCACGGCGCAAAAGGTCACGCCCATCAGCGTGTCGGCGCGGGTGGTGAATACGCGTAGCACGCCCTGAGTTTCTGCGCCGTCGAGGGCGCTTTTTAGTGAATACGGGAAGCCAAGGTTGACGCCGACGCTCTTGCCGATCCAGTTGGCCTGCATGGTCTTCACGCGCTCGGGCCAGCCGGGCAGGGCGTCCAGTGCCGACAGCAGTTCCTCGGCGTACCTGGTGATGCCGAGGTAGTACATCGGGATTTCGCGCTTCTCGACCACCGCGCCGGTGCGCCAGCCGCGGCCATCGATGACCTGCTCGTTGGCGAGCACGGTCTGATCGACCGGGTCCCAGTTCACCGTGCCGGTCTTCTGGTAGGCGATGCCTCGCTCCAGCATGCGCAGGAACAGCCACTGGTTCCAGCGGTAGTACTCGGGCGTGCAGGTGGCGAGTTCGCGCTCCCAGTCGATGGCAAAGCCCAGCGACTTCAACTGCTGCTTCATGTAGGCGATGTTGTCGTAGGTCCACTTCGCCGGCGGCACGCCATTGGCCATGGCGGCGTTCTCGGCGGGCAGGCCGAACGCGTCCCAGCCCATCGGTTGCAGCACGTCGTAGCCGCGCATCCTGTGAAAGCGCGTGACCACATCGCCGATGGTGTAGTTGCGCACATGCCCCATGTGCAGCTTGCCCGAGGGGTAGGGGAACATCGACAGGCAGTAGTACTTCGGCCGGGCCTCCGCTGCGGCGTCCGCGCCGGCCCGGAATGCGCCCGTGGCGTCCCAGTGCGCCTGCGCCTCGCGCTCGATGCGTTCCGGTTGGTAGTGGGGCTGCAGGGCGGAGGGTCGCATGTCGGCCAGTATTGTGCGGAAAACGTGAATTATAACCGCTGGGGTGTGGCCGCTCCCCGCTTCGGGCGCTGCGGAACGGGGTGCGCGCCGCGGGGCTCATGTGTTCAAATCACGCTTCCGAACCATTCTAGAGGTTGCCATGAACTGCACGTTGGATCGCACGAACAGGAATGCGGGGACGCCCGTTTGGCCATTCCCGGCGGCACCTGAGGCGCTTCTTTGCGTGGTGCTCGCACTGTCGATGGTGGTGTTGCTGCCCGGGCAGGTGCTGGCCGCGGCTGCGCCGGCGCGCTCCGCTGCGGCCAATGTCGTGGTCGAGGCCGTGCAGATGCCGGCCTAGGTCGAGCGCGATGGCGGGCAGCGCGATCCGGTGTTTCCCGGCATGGTGGTCAGGGACAGCGACCGCCTGAAGACCGGCGAGGGTTCGCGCCTCCTGCTGCGCACGCGCGAGGGCAGCACGATCAAGCTCGGCGCCCATGCCAGTTTCCGGCTGGGCGGCGCGGAGCAGCGCGAGGGCAATGTCTTTGCCGCCACCATGCAGGTGCTCGAGGGCGCCTTCCGCTTTACCACCGATGCGCTGTCGAGGTACCGCGGCCGGCGCGACATCACCATTCAGGTGGCCAATGTAACCGCGGGCATCCGCGGCACCGACCTGTGGGGCAAATCGGCGCCCAACCGCGAGATCGTCTGCCTGATCGAGGGCCGGATCGAGGTCGCGCCGCAGAACGAGGCGCCGATCACCATGGACCAGCCACTGCAGTTCTATGTGCGCGAGAACGGCCGCTCGCAGCCGGTGAGCTTGGTGGCGCCGGAGCAACTGAAACTTTGGGCAGCGGAGACCGAGATCGAGGCGGGCCGCGGTGCGATGCGCCGCGGCGGCCGCTGGGCGGTGACGCTGGTGACGGCGGAGACGCAGGCCGCGGTGCTCGATTTCTACGACCGCGTGCGCGAGGCCGGCTATGCGGCCTCGATCCTGCCCGTCAAGGAAGGGGAGAAGACCGTGTACGCGCTGCGACTCGCCAACCTCGCCACGCGGGCCGAAGCCGAGGCGCTGGCGCTGAGCCTGAAGGGACGCATGGGGCTCGATGAGCCGCGCGTGTCGCGGTAGCGCAGGGCGGCGGTCGTCGCCGGGGGCAGGGCGCGAATGCGCAAGCCGCTGCCGGGGCGGAAGCGTCCTCGCGGCGCAGTCGAGAGAGTAAAATTGCCGCTGGCTTCCCAGCGGCTGCAATGTGTCCCTCCTCGACAACCTCAATCCCGAACAACTTGCCGCCGTCACCCTGCCCGACCAGCACGCGCTGATCCTTGCCGGTGCCGGCTCAGGCAAGACCCGCGTCCTCACCACGCGCATCGCCTGGCTGATCCAGTCCGGCCGCTGCAGCCCGGCCGGGCTGCTGGCCGTTACCTTCACCAACAAGGCCGCGAAGGAAATGCTCACGCGGCTGTCGGCGCAACTGCCGATCAACACCCGCGGCATGTGGGTGGGCACCTTCCACGGCCTGTGCAACCGCTTCCTCAGGACGCACCACCGCGAGGCCGGGCTGCCGCAGCTGTTCCAGATCCTCGACTCGCAGGACCAGCTCACGGCCATCAAGCGGGTCCTGCGCAGCATGAACGCCGACGAGGACAAGTTTCCGCCGCGCCAGGTGCAGTTCTTCATCAATGCCAACAAGGAAGAAGGCCGCCGTCCGCGCGAGGCCGAGGTGTTCGACGACTTCAGCCGCCGCTCGGTGGAGTTCTACGCCGCATATGAAGAGCAGTGCCAGAAGGAGGGCGTGGTCGATTTCCCCGAACTGCTGCTGCGCACCTATGAGCTGTTGTCGCGCAATGAAGTGCTGCGCGACCACTACCGCAACCGCTTCGGCTACATCCTCGTCGACGAGTTCCAGGATACCAACCGCCTGCAGTATCGCTGGCTGAAGCTCTTGTGCGGCCCCTCGAGCGTGCTGTTCGCGGTGGGTGACGATGATCAGAGCATTTACCGGTTCCGCGGCGCCAACGTCGGCAACATGGGCGACTTCGAGCGCGACTTCAAGGTCGAGAACGTCATCCGCCTGGAGCAGAACTACCGCTCGCACGGCCACATCCTGTCGGCGGCCAATGCGCTGATCTCCAACAACGCACGGCGCCTGGGCAAGAACCTGTGGACCGCCGCCGGCGAGGGCGAGGCGATCCGCGTCTACGAGGCGCCCAGCGACGGCTACGAGGCGGCGTGGATCGCCGAGGAGGTGAAGAACCTCGTCGCCGACGGGCATGCGCGCCGCGACATCGCCGTGCTGTACCGGTCGAATGCCCAGTCGCGCGTGCTGGAACATGCGCTCTTCTCGCAGGGCATTCCCTACCGTGTCTATGGCGGCCTGCGCTTCTTCGAGCGCCTCGAGATCAAGCACGCGCTCGCTTATCTCCGCCTTCTGGCCAGCCCGGAGGATGATGGTGCCTTCCTGCGCGTGGTGAACTTCCCGACGCGCGGCATCGGCGCGCGCTCCATCGAGCAGCTGCAGGACGCGGCCCGGGTGCACGGCACCAGCCTGTATGCGACGGTGCCTCACCTGCCGGGAAAGGCCGGCACTTCGCTGGGCGGCTTCGCGCGCCTCATTGACGAGCTGCGCGATGCCACGAAGGACCTGCCGCTGCCGGAAGTCGTCGAGCACATGCTCGAGAAGAGCGGCCTGATCAGGCACTACCAGGCCGAGCGCGACGGCGCCGACCGCATCGAGAACCTGAACGAACTCGTCAATGCCGCCGCGGCCTTCGTGCAGGAGGCCGAGACGCAGGACCTCGCGTCCTTCCTCGCCCACGCGGCACTCGAATCCGGCGAGAACCAGGCCGCCGAGGGCATGGACGCGCTGCAGATGATGACAGTGCACTCGGCCAAGGGCCTCGAGTTCCACGCCGTCTTCATCACCGGGCTGGAGGAAGGTCTGTTCCCGCACGAGCAGAGCGTCAACGAGGACGACGGCCTGGAAGAAGAGCGCCGCCTCATGTACGTGGCGATCACGCGCGCGAGAACGCGCCTCTACCTGTCGTTCGCGCAGACGCGCCTGCTGCACGGGCAGACGCGCTACAACGTGGCTTCGCGCTTCCTCGACGAGATTCCCGAGGGCCTGCTGAAATGGCTGACGCCGCGCACGCGCGGCATGGCGGCGTTCGCGGCGGCGCCCTCGGCCGGTGGCTGGCCGGCGCCGCCGGCCTGGCA
>VGIE01000148.1 GCA_016867955.1 Betaproteobacteria bacterium | reverse complement strand
TCGTACTCGTTGATGCCGCCGTCGTAGAGCAGGCGCAGGAAGCTGTTGAAGAAGTTGAAACGGAGAAACTCGCGGTTCTTGTGCGTTACGACGGTGTAGTGGTAGTAGCTCTGGAAGACGTTCAGGAGCTGGGAGAAGGTCGCGAGGTTGCGGGCGGTGTTCTCGTTGCGGACCGCGCTCTTGAACGGATCGAGTGCGAGCAGGTGGTAGAAATAGTCGGCCGGGCGGAGGTCTAGCGCTTCGCCTTCTTGCAGCGCGGCGATGTCGCCGGTCCAGCGTTGCAGGCATTCGGCCAGCGGGTGCGGGGCGCCGAAGCGGCGGGCGAGCTGGACGATGGCGTCGTCCACGTAGGTGGCGAGTTCGGCCACGGCGCCGCTGACCTGCCCGCGCCCGTTGCCGTGCCAGCCGAACAGCACCGCGAAACAGGCGACCAGGTCACTGACCTCCGAAATCTCGAAGTAGGCACGGGCACGGGGGCAGAACGCGGGGATACCCTTGGCCTCGAGCGCGGCGAGATACGGGCCACTGTGATCTTCACGCACGCTGTGCAGGAGCAGGGCCACCTGCCCGTAGTCGGCGATGACCTCGTTCTGCCTCAGGAACTCGACGAGATCCGCGAAGCGGGCGGCCTCGTCGCGCTTGTCTTTGCCCCAGATCGCAATGACTGACGGGTAGTCCGGGTGCGTACCCGCCGCATCCGCCTCGATGGTCTTGTCGTAGCGGAAGGGTGCACCGCCACGCGGGTTGGACCAGTCGGTGGAGGCCATCCAACGGTCGTAGCGCTCGACGATCGCGCGGTGGGAGCGGTAGTTCGTCGTCAGCTTGACCGTCGCGCAGCCCGGCATCCGCTGCGGGAACTCGAGGATGTTCCGCACGGTGGCGCCGCGAAAGCGGTAGAGGCTTTGGTCCTCGTCCCCAACCACGCACAGGTTGCGGGATCTCTCGGTCAGCTTGAGGAGAAGCTGCTCCTGGATGTAGTTGGTGTCCTGGTACTCGTCCACGAGGACGTAGCGGAGGTCGCGGGTCACGGCGTCAGCGGTGCCGAGGTCACCAAGCAGGTCGTACACGAGCCGCTGAAGATGGGCGAAGTCGGTGCGGTTGGTGTCGAGCAGCGCCCGCTGGTAGCGTCGGTACGCGTTACCGATCGCCGCGAGGAACGGGTCGGTGGACGCGGTGAGCTGATCCGGAGCGACGAGTTCCTCTGTGATCTTGTCGAAGTATCCGCGCGCCCCCTCGATTGCCGTCCAGCGCGTCTTCCATTTGCCGAGGAAGAGGTCGTTCTCCGGCGGCCCGATGATCTCGTCGAAGTGCTCGAAGATGAGGAGGAGCTGCGTGAGCTCGTCGAGCGTGTCGAAGCTGTGCCCCAGCTCGGTCCGGTGCCGGTGTAGCGTGAGCACGCGGTTACAGAAGCTGTGGATCGTAGAGACGGCCAGGTCGGAGAGGTCGCCGGTGTAGCCAACCTTCCGTGCTGCGGCGGCCAGACGGTCGCGCATCTCGAAGGCGGCCTTTTCGGTAAAAGTGCAGAGCACCAGTTGCCGGGGCAGCGCCTTCTCCAGCAGGAGGAGGTTGAGCGCGCGAAGCACGATGCTGTGGGTTTTTCCGGAGCCGGGGCCAGCGATCACGAGCAGGGGCCCGTCGAGATGGCCCACGATGGTCCGTTGCGCTTCGTTGAGCGCCGGGTAGTGCTCGGCAATGGCGGGCGCGACAGTCACAGGCGCTTCAATCTCCTCTCCGTTCTTTCTTGGGCCCCGGCCTATCCAACGCCTTCAACCGTTCGAACTCCTCAATCGCCATCACCATCACAACCGGTCGCCCCTGCTTGGCGACCGCCACCGGCTCGGCGCGGGCAAGGTCGATCAGCCGGCCAAAGCCGTACTTAGCGTCCTTTGCCGTGAGGGTCTCCATGCGGTTCCCTAGATTGCCAGCAGGTAGTTTTGGCCATTACGGCCGAATATGAAACGGCTGCGGCAGGGAGGACGGTAACGGCCGCGCCGGTACCCCAGAAAAAGCGCCCTGACGCTAGCGAAACGCCGCGCCTTGCCCTACCGCATGGGATTTCCGCCCGGAAGGACCCGCTTGGCCCGGCCGGATTGACTCCGGTTACAATACGTGGACGAACCGACTGCTCATTCCCGCCGGCTCCGCACGCACATTCGAGGGACAAACGACCATGACCATCGAGCGCTCCCGGGAACCGGAACAATTCGCCGCTTTCGAGTTGTCGGGGTGGGAAAGCAATATCGGCGGCTATGATCGGGCATTCGGCGTCGTGGCCCGCCAAACCGTGCGGCCCATGCTGGATGCGGCGCGCCTGGCGCCAGAGATGCGCGTGCTGGATGTCTGCTGTGGTCCGGGCATGCTGGCGGCCGGGGCGTTGGAACGCGGCGCAGCGACGGTCGGACTGGATTTCTCCACCGAAGCTGTCGAACTCGCCCGTGCCCTGGTGCCCACCGGCCGATTTCAGCAGGGCGATGCGCAAGCCTTGCCATTCACCGAGGCCAGCTTCGATGCCGTGCTCTGCGGCTACGGCCTCATGCATCTGCCGGAGCCGGGCGTCGCGTTGCGCGAGATGCTGCGCGTGCTGCGCCCGGGCGGCCGGGCGGCGGTCAGCGTCTGGGACGCCGCGGGCGTCGGCTTCAGCCTGGTCTATGAGGCGGTGCGTGCGCGCGGCAGCATGAACGTGGCCCTGCCGCACGGGCCCGATTTCTTCCAGTTCGGATCGGCCGAGCGGATGCGGGCGGCGCTGGCGGAGGCCGGATTCGCTGACGTCGAGGCGCATTCCTTCCTCCAGACCTGGCACGTCGCGGATGCCGATCGCTACGTCGAGGCCATCCTTACCGGGACCGTGCGCGCCCGGGCCGTGCTCGCCGCGCAGTCGGCCGACGCGACAACCGCCGTGCACGCCTACATCGCCGACTATCTGACCCGTTTCCGCGGGCCTGCCGGCAATTTCATCGTGCCTATGCCGGCGATCATCGGCAGCGGCGTGCGGCCCGGCTGAACCGAGTGCTCCGTCCCGATGGGCGAACCGACCGATGGTTCTCCCCGGTGATCCCCCGCTTTCAGCTGCTCGAACTCCGCCACCGCCATCATTTTGAAGCCCGGGTGGCCGGGTCGGCGACGGCAGCGTGGAACGCATCGGACATGCGGGCCGAATAATCCCAGCTCACGATCCAAGTCGGCTCGATCCGAATAGCCACCTCGCGCTCGGGGTGCCTTGTGAGCCTGCGAGCCAGTCGGCTCTGCGGCGCCACGCCTTAGCGATCGAGCAGACGGTTGAGCAGGGCGGCTCCCTCCGCCTCGGCCACGCCGGCGACCCCTTGCCCGCGAACGCCCCGGTAGTGTGGGCTGTCCGCCGCGATCTCCAAGCCGCGCGCCGGGTGCCGGCGCAACAGCGCCAGCACTCGCGCCTCACTCTTCGTCGCGCACCAGATCGCTTGCTCTCACCAGAAGAACCACAGCGACAGCACCAGCGGGGCGCCCGACGCAGAAGCAACGGCCAGCCGCATCGGGATCACCGCTTCGTCCAAATAGGCAGCAACTCGCTCGTTCGGCCAAGGTCCCTTCAGTCGCATGCGAGTCCAACTGGCGCCAGTGTAGCGCCGGTGCCCGGGATCGGCCTAGGTGGCCCGCCCACCGCGAAGCATCGTGCTCGACATGGACTCAAGCGTCAGCCCGACCTACGGCGAGCAGAAAGGCACCGCGTACAACGGCCACTTCGCCTGCACCTGCTACCACCCGCTGTTCCTGTTCAACCAGTTCGGTGATCTCAAACGCTGTGAGCTTCGTCCCGGCCATGTCCACAGCGCCGACGGCTGGCAGCACGTGCTCGCCCCGGTCGTGACGAGGCGGCGACGTCCGGCCTTGCTTACGGCCGCCCATTGCGGCAATTTCAGCTCAGCAAGCCACTCATCGGGTGGATACTGGTTTGCTGGACGACGAAACCGTCATGGACCGTTTCGGTTTGATTCGGTTCGCGCTTGCTGCGGCCCTCGTACTTATTTGCGTTGAGGCGAGCGCAGAAACTCCACAAGAGGCGCTTGCATCTCTGTCTGCGGATGGCCAGAAGTGGGTTAACCAATCCTGCCCGCGCTCCCTTGGGCCATCGCTTTGGTCTAGTTGTATCCTCAGGGACGCTGCAGCTCTGCGATCGGGCATACCCGATATCTCTAATCTCAGTGCCGAAAACCAGTCTTGGATTCGCTCCAGTTGTTCCCCCTCACTAGGCCCAAGTCTCACAATAAGCTGCATGCGCAGAGAGAAAGCTACAGTAGAGTCGGGCTTTCCAAATCTGTCAAAGCTGACGCCGGAGCAAAAGATTTGGTTAGCCCAGTCTTGTCCCAGAAACCTTGGCCCCACTCTCTATCGTTCCTGCGTCATTCGAGAGAGTACGGCACTGGCCGATATGACAATACCGCCAACTGCTCAAGCTCCGGCGGCTGCTCCGCTTCGCGGTAACAGAGGTCCGCCTGGCAGAGCCCGTCAAGGCTATTTAATTGAGCTTGCTAACAACGATGAATTATTTATCATCAACGGAGAGAAATACAAAGCAAAGACGTATTGTCTAGGATGGGATGAAGGCGAGGAAGTAATATTTCTTAAGGGCAGTGCCCTCGGAGTATGCGCATCAGCCACTCTACTAAATGTGGATAGGAAAGAAGTCTGCGAAGTGTGGTGCGAATGACGACATCCAAGAGCCGTCCGGAAAGTAGCGATTCAGGAGCAAGGTTTTGGCCTGGCTAGGCGCCGGAACATGACGCGGATCATGGCGAGGCGGGGCGCATTGGTTGGCGGCTTGGTGAAGCCGGCGGATGTGGGCTCAGTGCGTTGAGCCGGTCGGCTTGTCGCTCTGAAGGTTGTTGATGGCGGCCACGACGCGCTTCCAGACCGAGTAGCCGTCGAGGTCACCCTTGGCGAACAGGGCATCCGCCCGAAAGGCTGCTTGCACCGCCGCGTCCTCGCCGTGCTGCTTTATCAGCAGGTGGGCCGTGCGCCAGACGTCGATTTCTGAGATCATGGTCGCGCTCAATCTGTGCGGTGGTTCATGGCGAAAGCCGTCTTCACCTACTCGCCCGCGTCGATCTACGACGACGTGCCGGAGGAGCGCTATCACTTTCCAAAACAGTACCTCAGCCGCGTCCAGGCCGCGCAAGGCGACTGGATACTGTATTACGAGCCGGGTGATCGTCAGCGGCGCTCAGCGACGGCGCGGTGCTACTTCGCCATGGCTCGCGTAACGTCGGTTGTGCCCGATGTTGAGCGGGTGGACCACTTCTACGCCTATGTCCGCGACTACCTAGAGTTTCCGAACCCGGTGTCCTACCGCGACGATGCGGGCTATTTCGGCGCAGCAAGCCCTGGCGTGTTCCGCAGCGCCGTGCGTCGCATCGACGATGCCGAGTTCGAGCGAATTGTTCGCTTTGGCCTTGCGTCGATACTCGCTGCGCGGGCCGACACACCCGGCCTAACTCCGCCATCGCTTGTTGATGAACCGCCCGAAGCTGAGCCACGCCAGATTGTGCAGCGGTTGTCGTCTCGCCCGTTACGGGACGCCGCCTTCGCACGGCAGATCGTGCAAGTGGCCTACCAGGGTCAGTGCGCCATCACTGGGCTACGGATCACCAACGGACTTGGTCGAGCGGAAGTAGAGGCCGCTCACATCCGGCCGGTCGAATACGATGGCCCTGATTCACCGCGCAATGGCATGGCGCTCAGCCGGACCCTGCACTGGATGTTCGACCGTGGGCTGATTAGCGCCGATGACAACGGGGGTATCCTGGTCGCGAAAGGCCGAGTTCCAGACGATGCCCTTAGACTGATAAATCCAGAACGCCACTTGCTGCCGCCGACAGACAGCAGGTTCAAGCCGCACCCCAAGTTTCTCCGATATCACCGCGAGAACGTGTTCAAGGGCTAACTATCGCCGCCTGTGCTCGCGGCGCCATTCTTCCGGCCGGTCGAACTTTCCCGCCCACAGCCCGCGCCGGTCGCGTCGGGCCGTTTCCTCGTCGGCCACGTAGTCGCGCGAATATTGCGGGAGCGCCACCGCCCAGCCCTCGCGCACCATGTGTCGGTTCAACTGCACGCCACCGGCGACGCAGACGGCGACGATGCGGCCATACCTGTCGCGGTCGCGTTGGACGCAACGAACTTCACTGCCGGCGATGGCGTGCCGCAACGCCGC
>VGIE01000147.1 GCA_016867955.1 Betaproteobacteria bacterium | reverse complement strand
CGGGCGCGCCACCTTCGAGGTCGCGCGCCGCGGCATCGGCTACGTGCCGGAGAGTCGCGACGTGTTTCCCCATCTCACGGTGGCGCAGAATCTCGCCCTCGGCCATCAGCCGGCGCGCGCGCTGACACACCCGAGGAGCGGCGCGACGCGGGCCTTCGACCCCTACGCGCTGTTCCCGGCACTCGCTGCGTGCCGCGACACGCCCGCAGGCGTGCTCTCCGGGGGCGAGCAGCAGATGCTCTCCATCGCCCGCGCGCTTGCGGGACGGCCCTCGCTGCTGCTGGTCGACGAACCTACCGAGGGCCTCTCGCCCAGCGTGGTGCAGGCGCTCTCGCGCGCGCTGGACGGCTTGCGCCGCGAGGGCATCGGACTCCTGCTGGTGGAGCAGAAGATGACGATCGCACCGGAGCTTGCACAACGCGTGCTCGTCATGGGCCGCGGATGCCTGGTGTTCGAGGGCACGCCGCAGGAACTGCGCGCCGATGCGTCCGTGCGCAAGCGGTGGCTGGAGATATAGGCGCAGCATACGGGCCGCCGGCCAATCCGGATGAATCGAGCGCCAGATGGTGATATCGACAAGTGCGGTGCTGCATTTTCATGATGATCCCCTCTTCGAATCCGGGATCATTCTCGGACCGCTCCGCGTCAGGCTGTGTCGCATCGACAGCGCCCGCTTTCCGGCTAGAATCGAGTCACTTCCCCTGCGTAACGCGGGGCGGGAACAAACCAATCCCCCGGGAATCCCTGCATGAGCGAAGCAACCCAGTATTCTGTGCACGACGGCATCGCCGTCATCACCATGACGAGCCCGCCGGTCAATGGACTGGGCTATGCGCTGCGTGGTGGGCTGATGGACTGCCTAAAGAAGGCTGCGGGTGACCCGGCCGTGAAGGCAGCCATCATCATCGGTTCTGCCAAGGCTTTCTCCGGCGGCGCCGACATCCGCGAGTTCAACACCCCGCAGAAGGACATCCCGCCCTCGCTGCCCGAGGTCAACGTGTTCCAGGACACCATGACCAAGCTGCTGGTGGCAGCCATCGGCGGCTTCGCGCTCGGCGGCGGATTGGAGCTGGCGCTGGCCTGCCATTACCGCGTGGCGCTGGGGCGCGCGCTGTTCGGACTGCCGGAAGTCAAACTCGGTATCCTGCCCGGGTCCGGCGGCACGCAGCGCCTGCCGCGCATCATTCCCGTGGCCGAGGCCCTGTCGATGATGATCTCGGGAAACCCCATCCCCGCCGATAAGGCGCGCGAATACGGCCTCGTCGACGAGATCGTCGCCGGCGATCTGCTCGACGGTGCAATCGCCTTCGCAAGGAAACTGCTCGCCGATGGCAAGGGCCCGCGTCGGATGCGTGACATGAAGGCGAAGTTCGACGGCGACGTGGCGTCATTCTTCGACGACGCGCTCGCGCGCGCCGCACGGGAATACCGCGGCCAGCCGGCGCCGCTGGAAATCATCAAGTGCGTCCGCGATGCGGTGACCATCCCGTTTGATGACGGGCAGGCCGAATCCTGGAAGCGCGTGCAGATGCTGGTGAACACCGTCGAGTCGAAGGCGCTGCGACACATGTTTTTCGGCGAGCGCCAGACAACGAAGATTCCGGATGTTCCCGACGACACGCCGCAACGCGCCATCAAGTCTGCGGCGGTCATCGGCGCCGGCACCATGGGCGGCGGCATCGCCATGAGCCTGGCCAATGCCGGCATCCCGGTGGCGCTGATCGAAATGAAGCAGGAGGCGCTCGACCGCGGCCTCGGCAACATCACCAGGAATTACGCCAGCACCGTGTCCAAGGGTCGCCTCACGCAGCAGAAGATGGACGAGCACATCGCGCTCATCACCCCGGCGCTGGACCTCGCTGCGACGAAGGATGCCGACCTCGTCATCGAGGCCGTGTTCGAGCGCATGGACGTCAAGCAGGAGGTGTTCAGGAAGCTCGATGCCGTCGCCAAGGCCGGCGCCATCCTGGCCACCAACACCTCGACGCTGGATGTGAACCGGATCGCCGCTGTGACCAAGCGCCCGCAGGACGTCATCGGCCTGCACTTCTTCTCGCCGGCCAACGTCATGCGCCTGCTGGAAGTCGTGCGCGCCGCGAAGACGGGAAAGGACGTGCTCGCCACCGCCCTCTCGCTTGGCAAGAAGATCGGCAAGGTGCCGGTGGTGGCGGACATCTCGAAGTCCATGAGCGACGGCTTCATCGGCAACCGCATGCTGGAGAAGTACATGCACCAGTCGCTGTACCTGGTCGAGGAAGGCGCGTCACCGGCACAGGTGGACAAGGCTGCCACCGACTGGGGCCTGGCCATGGGCCCGTTCACCATGGGCGACATGGCAGGCCTCGACATCAGCTGGGACGTCCGCAAGCGCCGCTACGCCGAGAGCCCCGATTTCGAGTTCCCGCGCGTGGCGGACCGCATCTGCGAGGCCGGGCGCCTGGGCCAGAAGACCGCCAAAGGCTGGTACCGCTACGAGCCCGGCAAGCGCAAGCCGTTGCCCGATCCCGAGGCCGACGCCATCATCGCGGCCTGTCGCAAGGAGATCGGCCTCACGCCGCGCGCCATTTCCAACGAGGAGACTGTCGAGCGCCTCGTCTACGCACTCACGAACGAAGGGGCAAAGATTCTCGAGGAAGGCATTGCCCTGCGTGCTTCCGACATCGACATCACCTACCTCATGGGCTACGGCTTCCCGCACTACCGCGGCGGGCCGATGTTTTGGGCCGATGCACAAGGCCTGGACAGGGTGCTGGCGCGCATCGAGGCCTTCCACAAGGGCTATCGCGGCGAGCACTGGAAACCGGCGCCCTTGCTGGTGAAGCTGGCCGCCGAAGGCAAGAAATTCAACACCTGATTCAAACACCCATACTGCTCAATACTCCCGGAGAAACCTGATGTCCGACGCCGTCATCGTCTCTACCGCCCGCACCGGCCTTGCCAAGTCGTTCCGCGGCGCGCTCAACATCACCCACGGCGCCACCGTCGGCGGGCATGTCGTGAAACACGCCATCGAGCGCGCCGGGCTCGACCCTGCCGAGGTCGACGACGTCATCATGGGCTGCGCCTACCCGGAGGGGGCGACTGGAACCAACATCGCCCGCCAGTCGGCCCTGAGTGCCGGCTGCCCGGTCACCACATCCGGCGTGACGGTGAACCGCTTCTGCTCCTCGGGCCTGCAGACCATTGCGCTTGCCGCACAGCGCATCATCAGCGGCGAGGCACAGGTCTTTGTGGCCGGCGGCCTGGAAATGATTTCCAACACCCAGCAGCAGCGCAATCAACACATGGGCAAGGAAGACTGGCTCACCGAGCACAAGCCCGACATCTACCTCCCCATGCTGCAGACCGCCGAAATCGTCGCCAAGCGCTACAACATCAGTCGCGAGGCGCAGGACCGTTATGGCGTCCAGAGCCAGCTGCGCGCGGGCGCCGCGCGTTCCGCAGGCAAATTCGACGACGAGATCGTGCCGATTACGGTGAAGATGCAGAAGGCCGACAAGGAGACGGGCAAGTCCTGGATCGAAGACGTGACGCTGTCGACCGACGAGGGCATCCGTGGTGACACCACCTACGAGGGCGTGTCCAAGATCAAGCCGGCTGTCGAGGGCGGCGTCATCGCGGCGGGCAACGCCAGCCAGTTCTCCGATGGCGCATCGGCCTGTGTAGTGATGGACGCCAGGCTCGCCGAGCAGCGCGGACTCAAACCGCTGGGCATCTTCCGCGGCTTCGCCGTGGCCGGCTGCGAACCCGACGAGATGGGCATCGGCCCGGTATTCGCCATCCCCAAGCTCCTGAAGCGCATGCGCAAGAAAATCGAGGACATCGACCTGTGGGAGCTGAACGAAGCCTTCGCCGTGCAGGTGCTCTACTGCCGAGACAAACTCGGCATCCCCAACGACCGCCTCAACGTCGACGGCGGCGCCATCGCCGTGGGGCACCCTTTCGGCATGAGCGGATCGCGCCTCACCGGCCACGCGCTCATTGAAGGCAGGCGCCGCGGCGCGAAACTTGTCGTCGTCACCATGTGCATCGGTGGCGGCATGGGCGCAGCCGGACTGTTCGAAGTCGCCTGATTGACCAATATTATCGAGTACATTGACAGGTACCCGGCCTTCGTACCTTTACCGTTCTGATGTAATCATGCATAGGGGGAATCATGGCTGGATCCGAGCGCGATTTTGACGTCATCGTGGTGGGCGGCGGCGGTGGTGGCCTGGCCGCAGCAACCGTGGCCGCAGCGGAGGGTGCGCGCGTGCTGGTGGTGGACGCCGACAAGAAGCTCGGCGGCTCGACCTCGCTCTCTACCGGCGTGTTCTACGCCGCCGGCACCAGCGTGCAGAGAATGCTCGGCATCGAGGATAACCCGGCCGACCAGTACCGCTATTACATGAACGTCAACCAGCACAAGCTGGAAGCGTCCGTGGTGCACCGCCTGTGCCACGACAGCGGCCCGACGCTGGAGTGGCTGCTGTCGCTGGGCGTGGAGTTCAAGCCCGGGGACCTCTACTGCTCCGGCGTGGACGGCATCCCGCGCGGCCACATGGCGGCGGGCCACGGCGCCTCCATCGCCGCGGCGCTGGAGGGTTCCTTCACCGGCAAGACCGTGGACGTGGTGCTCAACACGCGGGTACAGGAGCTGCTGGTGGAAGGCGGCAGGGTCGCGGGAATACAGACTGCGGACGGCCCGGTTCGCGCCGGCGCCGTCGTCATCTCCACGGGCGGCTTCGGCAATAACCGGCGCATGCTGGCCGAGCTCTACCCCGACGCGGCGCGCCAGGGCGACGCCGCCTGGTACATCGGCTCGAAGCACTCGAAGGGCGAC
This sequence comes from Betaproteobacteria bacterium, assembly GCA_016867955.1. Classification (GTDB taxonomy): domain Bacteria; phylum Pseudomonadota; class Gammaproteobacteria; order Burkholderiales; family SG8-39; genus CAIYPG01. The sequence continues at coordinate 1,445 of VGIE01000147.1, read as the reverse complement.
GGCCTCAACATGGGCCGCGCCGTCGGCGCCGACATCGCCGGCTACAACCGCGGCCTGCTGCTGCTCACCACCGGTTTCGTGCAGGAGCTCGAATCGCACCTGCCCGGCTGGCTGGTCTACGTCAACCGCGAGGGCCGCCGCTTCGTCGACGAGTACACCGAATACTCGGTGCTCGCCGAAGTGCTGCGCGAGCAGCTCGCCGGCGAGTGCTTCGCCATCTTCGACGAGGCCACGCGCGCCACGGCCAAGGCGCCCAACTGCCCGAACTGGACACCCGACCGGCTCGATCACTTCATCAAGTCGAAACAGATCAATAGCGCACCAACGCTCGCCGAGCTCGCCGACCTGGTCGGCGTCCGCGCCGAGACCCTGGCCACCACCATCGAGAACTACAACGCCGACTGCGACGCCGGGCAGGACACGTGGTTCTTCAAGGAAAAGAAGTGGCTGCAGGCCGTGAGGAAGCCGCCTTTCTTTGCCGCGCCCATTCGCCCGCAGGTGGTATGCTGGACCGGCACCGGCCTGAGGATCGACCGCGAAGCGCGCGTATTGAACAAGGCCGACCGGCACATCGCCGGCCTTTTCGCCGCGGGCGAGGCCACCGGCGGCATGTTCGGCGAGTGCTATGCCGCGGGCGGCGCATCGATCGGCAATGCCGTCACCTATGGCCGCGTAGCGGGACGCAATGCGGCACGGTTCGCGGGCCACTGACATCGCTCGACGGAATTGCCCGGCCGACAGAATCGCCGCCGGGTGCCTCGATCCATTAAGTGCAAAGGAGCGTAACCTCGCATTCCTGAACACCAGGCTGCAGTCCGGACCCAGCCCTGCTTCCGATGGGCGGGCCGGATCCCACGAAGAGCTGCGCAGGAGGCAATTGTCATGCTCGCGCGTTTCATGCTGCTGCTGCTACTGACGTTCGCGGGCGTTGCCCGCGCGAACCACGATACGCCGGCCACGATCTTCGGCTATTGGGACCGCGTGGCACGCGGCCTCCATATCCTGCAACCGGCGAAAGTCGTGCGGGCACTGCCCGAGAGCGGTGACAAGGCTGCGGTGGATCGAATTGCTCCGGCGGCCAGGTCCTACCTTGGAAACACGCTCTCCCTGCTCATCATCGACAACGGCCAGGTGCTGTTCGAGGGCTATGCAAACGGTGCCGTGAAGGAATCACCGCTGCGCTCCTACTCGATGACGAAGAGCTTCACCGCTCTCGCGGTGGGCGAGGCCCTGTGCGCCGGCAAGATCAAGAGCCTCGACGACAAAGCGGCTGTCTACGTACCCGAACTGGAGGGCACGGCGCATGGCTCGGCAACCATTCGCAACCTGCTCAAGTACACCAGCGGCGCCGAAGACCCGGGGGGCGACGGCTACACGGGAATCCACAGCCAGGACGACTTCCGCGCGGTGCTGTTCCAGGAGATCTCGCTGATGGAAATGCTGAA
>VGIE01000146.1 GCA_016867955.1 Betaproteobacteria bacterium | reverse complement strand
TAGGCGTCAGGGTGCTGGTCACCAACAAACCCGGCGCCAACGGCACCATCGGCCTCTCGCAGGTGGCATCCGCCAAGCCCGATGGCTACGTCCTCGGCATGGCCTACGGGGCCCCGCTGACCATCTCGCCGCATACCATGAAGCTCTCGTATGGGGTCGATGACTTCACCCCCATCACCCAGTTGACTGGTGGCACGGCACTGATCTTCTGCGTCAAGCCGGACTTTCCCGCCAGCAACGGCAAGGAGTTCGTCGAGCACGTGAAGCAGAACCCCGACAAGTACAGCTACGGCAACGACGGCGTCGGCGCGTTGGTGCAATAGGCCGGTGAACGGCTGTTTCAGCCGCTGGGGGTGCGCATGCGGCCCATACCGCTCAGCGGCGCCGGCGAGACGCTCAAGCTGTTCCTTGGCGGCCACATCGACATCTACGGCGGCAGCATCCCGCCGATTGCCGCCTTCGTGAAGGAAGGCCGCGCCAAGTGCCTGATCAGCACCAGTGCGGCGCGCAGCCCCATGCTGCCGAATGCGGAAACCGCCACCGACCTCGGCATGGCGGACCGCGCCACCGAACTGTGGCGCGGGGTGGTGGCGCCCAAGGGCCTGCCCGCAGACCGGCTGCAGCTCCTGGCGAGCGCAATGCGGGCCGGCGCGCAGATGGAAAAATTCCGGAACTACGTGCTGGGCAGCAGCGAGAAGGTAGTGGCCAGATCGCCGGAGGAGTTTCGTGCCCTGATCATGGGCGAGTACAAGGACTTCGCCAAGGTCGTGCAGGGGCTGAACCTGCCCAAATAGCAGCGCCGCCGCAGGATCCGGAAGCGGGCATGGCACTGGACATCGATCCCGAGTTGCTGGACACGCTGGACGAAATCAGTGCCCGCCGCCCCAGCGGTTCGCTTGACACCACCGCCGATATCGCCGCCAAGCGCGCGCAGAGTAACCGCCTCACCGAGTCCCTCAATGCGGCGCTTGACCGCAGCGGCGTCGTCACCGAAGTGCGCAACATCCCGGGACCGTCGCGCGGATCCAGCCTGCAGCTGCGTATCCACCGTCCGACGACCGCTGTAACCGGACTACCCTGCCTGTACTCGGTGCACAGCGGCGGCATGGTGTCGGGCTCGGCGCTGGGAGACGACCGCATCCTTGTGCCCATGGTGAAGGCGTTCGGCTGCGTTGGCGCGTCGGTGGACTACCGCCTGGCGCCGGAGTTCCGTGCACCCGCTGCAACCGAGGATTGCTACTGCGCGCTGGCATGGCTGGCCGCAAATGCCGGCGAACTCAACATCGACCCGGCGCGCATCGCCATCCACGGCGTGAGCGGCGGCGGCGGCATCGCCGCGACCACGGTGCTGAAGGCGCGCGACCAGGGCGGACCGATGCCCTGCTTGCAGCTGCTGGTCTATCCCCAACTGGACGACCGCAATACCACGCCTTCTTCGCACGGCGACTGGCTGGGCTGGACGCGCGCCATGAACGTCGGCGCCTGGCGCGCCGCGCTGGGCGAGCGTGCCGGCACAGCCGACGTCACCGCGTACGAGGCGGCGGCGCGCGCCACCGACCTCGCGGGGCTGCCGCCGACCTTCATCGACGTGGGCAGCATGGAGGTGTTCCGTGACGAATGCATCGACTATGCCGAGCGCCTGCTGCGCGCCGGCGTCGCTACCGAACTGCATGTGTACCCGGGCTGCTTTCACGGCTTCGATATCTATGTGCCGCAGGCACGGGTGTCGCGGACCGCGGTCGCCGCCCGGCAGTCGGCGCTCAGCCGGGCGTGGTGGCCGCAAGGACGGCCCTGACCGTGACTTCTGATGGAAACCTGGGTGTGCGCTCATTCAGGAAAGCATCAAGTCCTTCGCGGTATTCCGGCCCAGCAACGCCAATACCCCCGGACGTAGGTGAGGCTTCAGCAATAGCCTCGAACTGATTGATCCAAGGGTTGAGTGGGCGCGTGGTCCGGAGAATCGCGTCCTGCGGGCCAGACGCATCACCTCTTCTCGCGGCTCATCGCAGGCCACGCGGGGCCGTTCGTCGCATGGCGCGGTTACAATCGCCATGTCCTGCACCGGGGCGCGCAACCGTTCGCGACTCGCAGCTGGCGGCGTGGCTCGACCATGGGCATCATCGACGACTGATACCGGCTCACGCCACGACCCGTGCGGCGCTTGTCGAGGCGCTGCGCCTCTTCACTAAAGGAACCCCACATGTCGCAATCCACCCAACCGGTAGTCGTCTGCGGCGGCGGTCTGGCCGGCCTCAGCGCAGCGGTGACCGCGCTCGAAGCGGGCGCCGAGGTGACGCTGATCGAGAAGTCCCCCTACCTCGGTGGCACTGCACTCCTGTCCGGCGGCACGCTGTGGACCTTCAAGGAGTACGACAAGATCCGCGAGCTCATCCCCGCGGGCGACCCCGCGCTGCAATGGGTGGTCCACGACACCCTGCCTGGCGCTCGCGCCTGGTTGCAGGGACTGGGGGTGAAGTTCGAGGACATCGGACAGATGCTCCATGTCGGCCACGGCCACGTGATGGACCCGGTGGGCGCGATCGGCCTGCTTGGCGCGCGGTTCAAGGCGATTGGCGGGCAACTGCATTTGGAAACGGGGTTGCACTCGCTGGTGATGCGCGAGGGCGTGGTCACGGGCGTGCGCGCCCTTCACGACGGGCGCATCCACGACATTACCGCCGGTGCGGTGGTCATTGCCACCGGCGGCTTCCAGGGCAATCCCGAATTGCTCGGCCGCTATGTGCTGCGCGAACCGAACAACCTGATGCTGCGCTCCAATTACTGGAGCACGGGCGACGGCTTCATCGCCGCCACGCAAATAGGCGCCGCCGCCTCGCCGGGCCTGAACACCTTCTACGGCCATGCACTAGCGGCGCCGCCAGCACGCGTGGACAACACGCAGTTCCGCGAGGCGGGACAGCACCACGGCCGGCTTTGCGTGGCGATCAACATGAATGGCGAACGCTTCGCCGACGAAACCGAGAGCACGGGCGAAGAAGCGATCAACCAGGCGCTCGCGCACCAGCCCGGCGGGCTGTGCTTTTACGTGATGGACGACGATCACATGGAACAGATGTCGATGCAGGGACGGGGCGCGCTCATCCGGGTGATCCTTGCCCGTTGCCAGAAGATCGGCGCAACCGTGCTGCAAGCCGACACGCTGGAAACGCTGTGTGCCGCCATGGCGCTGCACGGCGTGCCCGAAGCGCGCGCACTCGCGACGCTCAAGGACTTCAATGCAGCGCTCGAGGGCGGGCGCGCCGATGAGCTCAGGCCAGCGCGCCTGGGCAACCGCAAGCCGCTCCGGAAGCCGCCGTTCCGCGCCATCCACGTAAAGGCCGCCATCACCTTCACCATGGGCGGCCTGGCGGTGGATGAGCGCGCGCGCGTGCTGTGGCGCTCGGGAACCACCTCGCATTACGCGCCGGTGCCCACTGAGCGCGCTTTCGTGGATCAAAGCGCGCAGGGCGAAGGCGCCAGCACCGCCATCGGGCACTTCTACCGCCAGATGCCGGTGCAGGGGCTGTATGCGGCGGGCAACGACGTCGGCAACATCAGCCACTTTGCCTACATGGGCGGGCTCGCCTCGGCGCTGACCATGGGACGGAACGCGGGCCGCAATGCCGCGACACTGGCATCGGTGCGCAAGCGCGTGCCTTGAACTGCGCGCACCTGCCATCGAATCAGATCGTCGCCGCCGAGCGAGTGCCGCAGCGCGATTTCGCATGATCTTCCAGGAACGTCGCGCAGCGCGGCCAGCGGAAAGTCTTACTGGGCAATTCCGTGATCGGCGAGCCCAGGCAGTGCCGATGCACCTTGAAGACATGATGCATGCGCTCGAGCATCATCGGGATCCGGCCGATGCCGGCTTCGGCAAGAACCGATGGTGGCCCGGATGCTAAGATCCCGGCAGGGTCCCGCCAGGGATCGGTCACAGACCAGGAACGCCATGCCAGAACCAAAGCGCCGGAAGAGCCCTGCCGGCCCGACTGCCCGCCCGCAGGTGAAAGCCTTCGACACACGATCCTCCGGGATTGCACCCCGGCGCAGCAACAAGGTTTCCGACTACGTCGCGCTGGACATCGTGCGCGACATCGTCAGCCGCAAGCTCAAGCCCGGCGACAAGCTGCCGCCGGAACCCGACCTGCTGCGCCAGTACAAGGTCAGCCGCTCCACGCTGCGCGAAGCGATGCGCGTGCTCGAAGTGCAGAAGCTGGTGCATTCGCGCCCCGGCCCGGGCGGCGGCACCGTGGTCGGCAAAGTGGCGGTGGCGAGCCTCGGCCGCACGCTCACCCTGCACATGCACCTCCTGGGTGCCACCTACGACGAACTGCTGGCCAGCTACGTGCTGGCAGAATCGATAACCGCCGAACTGGCCGCCTCCAATCCCGACCGCGAGCTGGTGACCCGGCTTATGGAGCCCTATGTCGACGGGGACAAGGCGGCGCGGCAATCGCATGCCGTGTCCGAAGGCTTCGACTTCCACCAGACCGTCGCTGTCCTGGCCAACAACCGCGTGCTCGGCTTCATCCTGCAGACGCCGGGCGCCATCTTCAACGACCATATCGTCTCCAGCCTGAACCGCAAGGTGCTCGAGGACCACATCATCCACGACCACAGCCGGATCGCCGCAGCCATCATCGCCGGCAATGCGAAGAAGGCCTACCTCTGCATGCACGAGCACGCGGAACGGCTAGTCGAGCATTTCCGTGCCCACTGGCCGGTACGCGTCGGCGAGAAGATCGAATGGCGCTGAGCGCAGCGGGCGCCGGTGCAGGCGCCCGGCGCGGCCCCGCGGTCATCGCGGCGTGACCGAATTGCGCGCAACATGCGGGAAAGACCTGCTTGAGGGATTCGATCGACTGGCGCGGTTCCGCGACGCCGGCTTCGAGCGCGTCGTCATCGCCCTGCCCCGCGGGCCCAGCGAGACCGCGGCGCGGGTGATCGAATCGCTACTGCGGTTGCAGGCCGATGCGCGCGGCCGCCTCGCGGAACAGCCGCGCCTCGTTGGCAACCTTGCGCGCCGCCTCGTCGCCGGTGAGCGGCGTGACTTCCATGCGGATCTTGGCGAACTGGCCGCGCACCTCGGGCATATCCAGCGCCTTGAACACGGCGGCCTGCAGACGGTCCATGATGGCCTTCGGGGTGCCCGCGCGCACATTGATCGCATGGCTCAAGCCTGGGATGCCCGGGTGACCCAGCTCGGTGAGGGTCGGCACCTGCCGGTGCGAGGCGAGGCGCCGGTCGCCGGTCACCGCGAGCAGCGTGATGCGCTCGCCGAACGAAGCCGCGTTGTCCTCGGTCATGAAGCCCATCTGGATGTCGCCCGCGGCGAGTCCCTGCAGGTAGCCCGCACCCGACGAGTATGGAATGTGCACCACCTCCAGGCCCAGCGGCCGGGTGATCATCTCGGTGCCCAAACGCACGATGGGAGCCGACGCCCCATAGTTGAGTTTGCCCGGGTTGGCCTTGGCATTCGCCACCAGCTCGGCAAAGTTCTTCCACGACTACTTCGCTGCCGAGCCGAAGAAGTAGCGCCCCTCGGCTAGGCCCGCCACCGGCGGCAGGTCGCCGCTCACCGCCAACGCCTTGAGCCGACCCTCCTTCACGGCCGTGGCGGCCTGCCCGGTGGTAATGCCAGCCGACACCTGCACGGTATTGGCCAGCAGCGCCGCATAAATCTGCCCGGAACCTTGGTAGGGAATGTTGGCCATATCCACGCCGCCACGCTGCTTGATCAGTTCCAGCACCAGCGTGATGGATGACTGCGGTCCGCCGGTGGCGAAATTGAGTTTGCCGGGATTGGCCTTGGCATAGCCGATGAACTCGCTGAAGCTGGAGAACGGCATGCTGGCATGCGCGGCCAGGGAGAAACCTGTTTCACCCAGCAGGGTAATCAGCACGAGGTCGCGCGCTGGGTCCGAGGTCGGGTCCTTGGTGAACAGCGGGAACACCAGTATGGTGTGCGCCGCGACCAGCAGCGTGTAGCCGTCGGCCGGCACCTGCCTGGCAACGTAGTCCGTGCCGATGACGGCGCTGCCGCCGGGCCGCGGGTCGACAATGAAGGGCTGGCCGAGGTGCTTCGACATGCCCTGCCCGATCACGCGCGCGAGCAGATCGGTGGCCGAGCCGACAGCGTTGGGTATCACCAGCCTGACCGGTTTGGTCGGGTACTCCTGTGCCACAGCGGATTTCGACACGCCCATCACGCACGCGAAGCCCACCATGCCAAAAAGCGCGGCTGCGGCAAGCGACGACCCCACTGAATGCAAATCATTTCGTTTCACGAGCAGTCCTCCTCCAA
>VGIE01000145.1 GCA_016867955.1 Betaproteobacteria bacterium | reverse complement strand
TGCGCGGTTCCTACGCCGGCGCCATCGGCATACCGCAGTTCATGCCGGGCAGCTATCGGCGCTATGCCGTCGACTATGACGGCGACGGGCAGGCCAACCTCATCGACAGCGCCGCCGACGCCATCGGCAGCGTCGCCAACTTCCTCAAGGAACACGGCTGGGAAGCCGGCCGTCCCGTGGCCTTCCCGGCGCGCGTGGAGGGCGAGGCCTGGAAGAAGCTCGCGGGCGCCGGCGTCAAGCCGGCCTGGCGCCTGGCCGACATGGGTGCCCTGGGGGTCTCCATTATTGGTCTGGCCGGCCCGGCGAAGCTGGATTCGACCGGCGGCGAGACCCTTGGCAGCCTGGTCGAGCTCGAAACCCCGGGCCAGCCCGCCCTGTACTGGGTCGGGCTGCAGAATTTCTACGCGCTAACCCGCTATAACCGCTCGAGTTTCTACGCCATTGCCGTGCTCGAGCTGGCCCACGCGCTGCGCGAGAACCCGCCGGGAGAGGTCGAAAAGAACCCCTGAGAGAGGGCCGGATGGCCCAGCATGCGGCCCGGCAGCGCCCCCTTTGCGGCATGGCGGCTCATGTCGGAATCCGAAAAACCGCCCAGTTCTCATGAGGTTGCATGCGAACTGCAGGCGGCCTAGAAAGACCATGAAGTATGTTCTCAACTTTCCCACAACAGTAATTCGCGTTCAGCTGCTGGAGCGGCGCATGACCGAACACAACAACGAATTCGACGTCGCGCAAACCGTCAGGACGACCGACCCCGGTGCGGTCAGCGCCGAGGTGAACCGCATCTTCCTCAAGCTCTACCCCGAGTCACGGACCGAATCCCTGGACAAGGCCTCCAGCGACGCGACTGCGATGTATCGCGGAGACTTTGCGGGTTTTCACGCATGCGATACGTCTTATCACGATATCCAGCATGTGCTCGACGTCTCCCTGGCCATGGCGCGCCTGATCGACGGCTATGAGCGCACGCGCGTCGGCGTCGAACGCATCGATGAACAGCTGTTCAAGCTCGGCGTGGTTACGGCCCTGTTCCATGACATCGGCTACCTGCGCAAGGTGGACGACAAGCCGGTACCCAACGGTGCCGCCTTCACCTTGATCCATGTGTCGCGCGGCGCCGAGTTCCTCCGCCAGTAACCGCCCAAACTCGGCATGCCCGAACAGGCCGACATTGCCGCCTCGCTGATCCATTTCACCGGCTACGAGCGCCAGGTCGGCAGCATCGAGGTCCCGGGACTGATCTACCGGCTGCTCGGCAACCTGCTCGGCTCGGCGGACATCATCGCGCAGATGGCTGATCGCTGTTATCTCGAGAAATGCCGCGACCGCCTGTACCCGGAGTTCGTCGACGCCGGCATCGCACGCAGGCGCGATGCCGAGGGCAAGGAAATCATCGTCTATGCCTCCGGCGAGGACCTGGTGCGAAAGACGCCTGCCTTCTATGTCGGCGCCACCCACCGGCTGGAGAACGACCTGGCGAAGGGCTACCACTACGCAGAGCAGCATTTCCGCGGCCAGAACCTGTACCTCGAGGAACTGGCCAAGAACATCGCATTCGCCAGGGAAATCAGCGCGGATCCGGAACTGCTGGCGCTGCGCCGCCAGCCGCCCGACACCATCACCCCCTGAGGGAACGCTGATTACCTGACTACCGCATTGATTTTCGACAAATCAATCGCGTAACCGTATTCAACAATGCCAAGGGACACATCCCCCCGCGCTCCGCTGAATCAAGGCGCCCAACGGCAATTCCCTTAGCCACTCGAAGTTGGGCATTCGTTTTTCTCTCGCTCGCCTGGCTGCGCCGATCCGCATCCCAATGGGCTGCGTTTCAGAGTCAGCCTGATCAGCTGGAGCGCTCCGGCAGGTACTTGTTCGGGTCGGTCGGCTTGCCAAGCCGGCGGATCTCGAAATGCAGCTTCACCTGGTCGGCATCGGTGTTGCCCATCTCGGCGATCTTCTGACCTCTCAGAACGCGCTGACCTTCCTTGACCAGGATCTCGCTGTTGTGCGCATAGACCGTGGAATAGGCGCGCGAATGCCGGACCACGATGAGCTTGCCGTAGCCGCGGATGCCGCTGCCGACATACAGCACCGTGCCCGAGGCGCTGGCCACCACCGGCTGCCCCGACTTGCCGCTGATGTCCAGCCCCTTGTTGCTGCTCTCGGAGAATCCGGCGATGACGCGCCCGGCCGTCGGCCAGCCCCACTCGATCTTGTCGTCGTCCGCTTCGCTTGAAGAAGGCTGCGTCGCCGGCGGCTTGGCTTCAGCCACCGGCTTCTGTTCCGGCGCAACAGGCTTGGCCGGCACGGCGGCGGGTGGCTTGGGCGGCTGCGCCGCCGGCTTCGGTTCGCGCATCAGCAGGGCGTAATTCTCCTCGGAGTACGGCAGCTTCTGCGCCCGCGGTTCGCTCTTCACAGCACCCCGCCCCGCAGGCTGGCCACTGCCCTGCCCGTTGGCCTCCAGCGGGCGTTCGGGCACCGAACCCCTGCCCTCCATGGGCTGCACCTGCATGACGGCGCCCTGCGGCGGCGTCAGCCGCAGCACCTGCCCCTCGCGGATGAGGTTGGGGTTGGCAATGCCGTTCCACTCGGCGACTTCGCGGTAACTGTTGCCGGTGTCGAGCGCGATGCTGTAAAGCGTGTCTCCGCGGCGCACCGTATAGAACTCGGTGGCGGAATCGATGCCGCGAGCCGAGGGCGCAGCGGGTACCGTGGCCGGCGCGGTAGACGGCCGGCCGCCGGGCGCGGTGCGGTCGATCACGGGCACGGCGCCGCGCTGCGCGCAGCCGGCAAGCAGCACCAGGATCACAATGGGCGCGAGCGTGACAGCACGGGCAGGTGCTGCGGATCGGGCTGCCGCGGCCGGTTGCACTGACGCCAGGCGCATTACTGCTTGCCCGCCCGCAGCGGCACGAAGCGCACCGCATCCAGCCATTGCTCCGACCAGCCGGTGGACGTGCGCTCGAGCAGGTACAGGGTCTGTTCGCTGTTCGCCGCACCGCTGCCGGGCTTGACTATCAGCGGCGCGATCAGCCGGCCGCCGACGGCGAGCTGCGCCTTCAGCGCCGCCGGCACCTCGGGCGTCGAGGCGGCGAGGATGATGGCGTCGAACGGCGCCGCCTCCGGCAGGCCGTTGGCGCCATCGCCGTAGGCCAGGCGCAGGTCGCGCAGCCGCAGCTCGCGCAGGTTGGCGCGCGCGCGCTCGAGCAGCCCGCTGATGCGCTCCATCGAATACACCTCGGCCGACACCTGCGCCAGCACGGCCGCCTGGTAGCCGCAGCCGGTGCCGATCTCGAGGACCTTGCCCAGCTTGCCTTCGCGCCCGCGGCGCAGCGCCGCGATCATCACCGCCACCACCACCGGCTGCGAAATGGTCTGCTCGAAGCCGATCGGCAGGGCCATGTCCTCATAGGCGCGGCTGGCCAGCGCCTCGTCGACGAACAGGTGCCGCGGCACCGTGGCCATGGCCGCGAGCACGGTCTCGTCCTGCACGCCCTGCGCGCGCAGGCGCTCGATCATGCGGTCGCGCGTGCGCTGGGAGGTGAAGCCGATGCCGCGCGTCTTCGATGCCGTCATGCCGAGAGCCACTGCCTGAGCACGGGAATCTGCTGCTGGTGCGTGAGGTCGATCTGCAGCGGCGTCACCGACACGCGCTTCGCCGCCACGGCATGGAAATCGGTGCCGGCGCCGGCATCGGCGGCCTCGCCCGCCGCCCCCACCCAGTACACCGCCTCGTTGCGCGGGTTGAGCGCCCGCACCACCGGCTCGGCCTTGTGGCGCTTGCCCAGCCGCGTCACCTCGCTGCCGGCGAGCTGCGACCAGGGCACATCGGGGATGTTGACGTTCAGCAGCATCGGCGCCGAGGGCGGCGCGTCGCGAAAACGCGTGACCATGTCGCGCGCCACGCGCGCGGCGGTGTCGAAATGGTGCCCGGCTCGGCTCGCCAGCGAGAACGCGATCGAGGGAATGCCGAGCAGGTAGCCTTCGGTGGCCGCCGCCACGGTACCCGAATAGATGGTGTCATCGCCCATGTTGGCGCCGTGGTTGATGCCGGAGACGACGATGTCGGGCAGGTCCTCCACCAGCCCGGTGACCGCCAGGTGCACGCAGTCGGTCGGGGTGCCGTTGACGAAGCGAAAGCCGTTGGCCGCGGTACGCACCGACAGCGGCCGGTCCAGCGTCAGGGAATTGGAGGCGCCGCTGCGGTCGCGCTCCGGCGCCACCACGGTGACCGTGCCCAGCGCCGCCAGCGCTTCGGCAAGAGCCGCGATTCCAGGGGCAAAGTAGCCGTCGTCGTTGCTGATGAGGATGCGCATGGATGGCTGCCGATTATATCAACACCCCCTGCCCACGGCCGGAATCTCGCCCGCGGCCGGCGCCGTGGTGCCGGCCGCGGTCAACAAATGTGCTAGGAACTCGTTTCAATATGAGGGGATACATCCCCTCATACTCCCCTATCTCCGCCCGTTGCAAAACTCATTTTGCAACGGGTTCTAAAACTCGCGCTCGAGGCGGTCGGTGATGGTGCGCAGCACCTTGAGCTGCGCGAAGTACTTGTCCTCGGCCTCGACCAGCGTCCAGGGCGCGATCTCGGTGCTGGTGCGGTCGACCATGTCGGCCACCGCCGACTCGTAGTCGCCCCACTTCTTGCGGTTGCGCCAGTCCTCCTCGGTGATCTTGAAGCGCTTGAAGCTGGTCTTCTCGCGCAGCTTGAAGCGCGCCAGCTGCATCTCCTTGCTGATCTGCAGCCAGAACTTGCACACTATGGCGCCGCGCTCGGTGAGCTGCTCCTCGAAATCGTTGATCTCGGAGTAGGCTCGCATCCAGTCGGGTTCCGCGCAGAAGCCCTCGACGCGCTCGACCAGCACGCGGCCGTACCAGGAGCGGTCGAAGATGGTGACGCGGCCCAGGCGCGGCACATGGCGCCAGAAGCGCCACATGTAGGGCTGCGCGCGCTCCTCCTCGGTGGGCGCCGCCACCGGCGTCACCAGGTACTGCCGGGCGTCGAGCGCGCCGGTGACGCGGCGGATGGCGCCGCCCTTGCCCGCGGCGTCCGACCCCTCGAACACCAGGATCAGCGAGCGCTGCTTGAACTTCTTGTCGCGGATGGCGAGGTTGGGCTTGCCGTGCAGCTTTTCCAGCTTCTTCTCGTAATTCGGCTTGGCGACCTTCTGCGACATGTCGAGGTCGCGCACCAGCTTCAGGTTGTCCATCACCGGTACCAGCGGCGCGGCGGCGGCCGGGGGGCGCGCTGCCCCCTTCTTCTCCTCCAGTCGCTTCTTCATGGAGTCGAGCAGTAACTTGCCGACGGTGAGGTGGCGGTAGCGCGGGTCGACGCCCTCGACCACCACCCAGGGCGCGTTGCCGGTGCTGGTCTCGCGCAGCGTATGCTCGGATATCCGCCGGAAGCGGTCGTATATCTTGAAGCGCTCCCAGTCGAGCTTGGTGACGCGCCAGCGCGTATCCGGATCCTTCTCGAGTTCCTTCAAGCGCTCCTTCTGCGCCTTCCTGGAGAGGTGGAACCAGAACTTCAGGATCAGCGTACCCTCGTTGAACAGCATGTTCTCGAAGCGCACGATGCGGTCGATCGCATGCTCGAGGTCGACGTCGTTGGTCCTGCCCATGACGCGGTCGACGATGGGCGCGGTGTACCAGGAACCGAAGACGATGCCGATGTTGCCCTTGGGCGGCAGCGCGCGCCAGAAGCGCCACATCGGGGGGCGCTCGGACTCCTCGTCGGAGGGCGGACCGAACGCGTGGGTATGGATGTGCCGCGGGTCCATCCACGAGTTAAGCAGGTTGACCGTCTGGCCGCGGCCGGCGCCGTCCACGCCGCCGATCAGGATCAGCACCGGGAACTTGCCGTGTGCGGCGAGGTCGAACTGCGCGTTCAACAGCGCCTCGCGCAGCTTGGGCTCCTCGCGGGCGTACTTGGCCTTGTCGACCTTGTGACCTACTTCTGCGGATTCGAACATGTTCGTTCTCCCTCTGGTTTGCTGATCGGCTGGTGTGTCACCCCGCTTGCCTGGCGTGTCAGCGGTTCATGTGGTCTCCGGCATCACATTTCGGGAAGGCTCCACGGGCGGCGGCGGTGCCGCCGGCGGCAGCGCATGTTTCCAGAAGCGAGACTGGCGGCGGAAATCCGCCCGGGCGCGCGGCAGCGCCGCCACGTGGCGCCCACGCTCTGCAGCCATCCAGCCGCGCAGTATGCCCGCCGTCATCGCGTCCGGCAGCGCGGCCAGCTCGCCGAGCAGGCGCTCGGCCGTCGCCACGTCGTTCAGCCCGCCCAGCACGTCCTGCCG
>VGIE01000144.1 GCA_016867955.1 Betaproteobacteria bacterium | reverse complement strand
TCTCCGAAGTGATCATGGTGTCGCCGCCGTCAACATTGGCGATCTGGCGCTCCTGCTCGAGCTTGACGTTGATCTGGGCGCCAATCAGCCGCACCGGTTCCAGGACGATGCCGGGATAGGCCTTATCGAAGTCGGCCTTCAGGCGGGCATGGGCTGCCGGTGCCGTGGTCGTGTAGACGACGACCTTGCCTTCCTTGCGCGCGGCGGCGAGGACCTTCTCCCATTCGGCCGGTGCAATCGCCCGCGGGTTGCCCTGGGCGTGGGCGCTCATGCCGCCAAGCACGCCTGCAATGGCCAGTGTCGCAGATGCGGCCAGCAGCACGCGACGACGCGTCTGTGGCGTGGTGTTGTGACAGTTATTGTTCATTTCTTACTGCTCCTAGTTACGGTGAAGTCGCATCAGGCGGACCTGCGCGCGACGAGGAAATGCCAATATCAGAAAAAAAACCGCGGATGGCGAGGCCATCCGCAGCCTGGTTACCGACGGGTGAATCAGCGCGCCTTGAATAACGCGTTCCACCTCGCTTCGAACGCCTTGATGCTCTCCCCGGAGAAGGTCTCCGGATCGATCAATTCCATTTTCAGCTTCCTGGTGTCCAGTGAGCCCGGCACGTTCGGCAGAGGGCTGGCGCCTTCCTCCTTGCCGACGATGGCGGTCTGGCCGGGTACGGACATGAGGTAATTCAGCGCGACAAGGCCCGCGTTGGGATTCTTTGCCCAGCTGACAACGGCACCGCCGTAGCTGAATCCGGAAGCCGGGTTGGGGACGACGCTGCGAATCGGGGCTTTCTGGGCATGCAGGGCGGTGTCAATCGGAATCACCGAGAATGCATTGGCGTGAATTTCGCCAGAGGCGGTGGAGGCTGAGGCCGCCACTGAGCTGGCATACATCCGCACGTTCTGCTTCGCGAGTTTCTCGAGGTAGCCCGGGTAGGTCTTGTCCAGCCACATGTACCACCAAGTGACGACTTCCGCCACCAGGGCGGTAGACCCGATCCTAAGGTTCGCCAGTTCCGGACGCAGGAAGTCCTCATAGTTGTTGATCGGCGTCTTCACCAGGTTGGTGTTGTAGTTGATGATCCAGGGATTGATGCCCAGCATGGCGATCTGCCCGCGCTTGATGTTGGATTCGGGCCAGGCTGCTGCTGCCGGCCCGACAGGGGTCCTGAGCCAGCCCTTGGTCGCTGCATCCATGGCCCAGCGCACATCCGCCGTGATCATCATGTCCCCGCCCTCTGCGCCCGGGTTCAGGCGCTCCTGCTCGAACTTGGTGGTCATTGCCGCGCCGACGACGCGCACCAGTTCCATCTTGATGCCGGGGTTGGCGGCGTTGAAGGCGGCTACGATGCGGTCGTGCACCGGCGGCGCCATGGTCGCGTAGACAACGACCTTGCCTTCCTTCCTGGCGGCCTCGACGATCTTGTTCCACTCGGCGGCGGAGACGTTGCGTGAATGGGCCTGGGCCACGGCGCTACCTGCCGACAGGGCGCCGCCGAAGGCGAGGCCCAGTGCCGTGCCGAGCACAAATGCGCGGCGCTTGAAGCTGTGCTGCTTGGTCATGGTATTGGTGGTCATGTTTTCCCCTCGGTTCACGATTGGTTGGCGATCAGGCAGATCAGCGAAAGCACCCGAAGCGCGCGCAGTGTACCCATAATTGCGCATTGGCGTAGGCTTAAAAGCAAGGCTTGGGCGCGTATTCCACATTATGAAATTCGTTATTCTGTGGGCGGAATCCCAGGGCCCAACCCTTTGTTCCCGGTGACGGGGGATCCTGCCCGACCGGTGAATCCAGGCCTGGCGCGATTGGCGCGGACGGCAGTCACTGTGGCTGGAAGCCGCTGTTCCTGATGATGCGGGTCCAGGTCTGCGTGTAGGCGCGCTCGCGGTCGGCCAGCTGTTTCTGCGGCATGAATCCGACGGTCAGCCCCATCGCCGTCAGCCGTTCGCGCACGTCAGGGACACGCAGGGACTTCTCGAGTGCGGCGCCGAACTGCTCCAGCGCCGCCCGGCCGGTGGCCGCGGGGGCGAAAATGCCGTAGTAGGGCACGTCCTCGAATCCGGCCAGCCCGAGTTCCGCAAAGGTGGGCACATCGGGCAGTGTCGCCTGGCGCGCCGGGCCGAGCACGGCGACCACCCGCAGGCGTCCGGCCTTTTGGTTCTCGATGAAGTCCGGAACGGAGGCCACGCCGGCCGGGATCTGGTTGCCCAGCATGTCCGCCATCAGCGGTGCGCTCCCGCGATACGGGGCCGCGGCGAGGTTGACTGCGTACTTTTCGCCAATCACCTTGACGAGAAACTCCGGCACCGAGGCGGGGGCGGGGATGCCCACGGCGCTCTTGCCGCCCTGCTGCGACCTGACCCAGTTGACGTACTCGGTCACCGACCGGGCCGGCGTCCCGCCCGACACGGCGAAGGCATTGACGAATGTAGCGAATCCGGCCACGGCGACGAAGTCCTGCGCCGGGTCGAAGCCGGGGTTCTTCGTCACCAGCGGCAGGATGGAGATGGTGTGGTCGTGGGACAGGAACACCGTGCTGCCGTCGGCTGGAGCGGCTTTCAGCGCCTGTGCGGCGATCTGCCCGCCGGCCCCGGGCCTGTTCTCGACCACGACCGCGGCGCCGAGATCGTCCTTCAGCCGTTCCGCCAGGATGCGCGCGATGGCGTCCGTGCCGCCGCCCGGCGGGAAGCCCACCAGGACTCGCACCGTGCGGGCGCCCTGCGCCGATACTGCGGCGGAGGCAGCCAGCGCCGCCGCAAACAGGATGAACCCCAGCAGGCGGGGCAGGTGCGGACGCGGGCAGGTGAGGCGCGGGTTCATGTCGATAACTCCAGTGGTTGGTTGCGTGGGGGCGTGCGGCGCTCGCTCGGCGATTCGCCCCGGCAATGCGCGCGGGCGTGCCCAAAGCTAAGGTGCGGACACGCGGCGGTCAAGCCCCCGATATTCTCAGGCGAACGCGCCGGGGATCAAGGCGCGGGATTCCTGCGGGTGGTTGTCTCCAGCGCGGTGCCCGCGTAATCTCTGGGCCGGAGGATACCCGTGGCGCGCACGCAGTCACCCGGCGTGCCGGAGCAATCCCGACGGTCAAGGAGGAGCGGAAATGAGAGCGAAACAGGTGCCCGAGCGCCACACCTCGGTCGATGAGCTGGCGGTGCAACTGCCCTGCGGCATCCGCACCAGCCACTTCGTGGTGGGCGACGAGGCAAGCAAGACTTCTCCGCATGTGTTCATCTCGGATTGGCCGCCCAACGCGCAGGCCGATCCGCATACCCATGCCGTGGACTATTTCGAGTACGTCATCTCGGGCACTCAGCGCGTCGGCAAGACCTGGTTTAAGGCCGGCGACATCCGCATTGCGCGTGGTGGCACCTACTATGGTCCGCTGGTGGCAGGCCCCGAGGGCTGCCGCGTCATGGTGATGTTCGCGGGCTCGGCCTGGGAGCCGATCCCCGTCAGCCTCGAGAGGGCAGCCTCGCTATACCCGGGCGTGTTCAAGCAGATGCTGAACGACAGCTCGCCGAGCGCCGAGCCCGAAGACGCAGAGGCCTGAGAAAGCCCCCCCGGCTTGCGGGGGCGGGGCGCGATCGCGGCATGCCGCCTCTGCAGGCATCCGATTGAAAACCCAGACAGGAGAATGCATGAGCAGCAACGCAACCGACATCAACGAACTGGCCCGGCTGGTTCGCCGCGTTGACGACCGCCAGCAGCTGGCCGAAATGATTTCGCGCTACGGCATGGCCGTGGATGACCGCGATTTCGACACGGTGGGACGACTCTTCGCGCAGGACGGCGAGTTCCACGGGGTCAAGGGCCGCCAGACCATCGTCGACTATTACCGCGGGCGCGCCGCGACCTTCTCGACGAGCTATCACTATGCGCACACCTGGCACTTCGATTTCCAGTCGGACACGCGGGCATCGGGTGTGGTGAACGCGCATGCGGAGTTGTGCATCGGCGGGCGGACCATCCGGCTCGCCCTGCGCTACCTGGACACCTATGTCAAAGGCCCCGAGGGGTGGATGTTCCAGTCGCGCACCCTGAGATTCCGTTACGCGCTGCCGTTCGACGAGATGGCAAAGGGGCTGGATGACCCCATGCGCGTGCGCTGGCCGGGCGTGCAGCCGCAGGCGGCCGACCTGCCGGACAAGCTGCAGACCTACATCGACAGCCGCAAGGCGGGTACCAGGGGCGCGGTGCCGCCCAATGCCTGACGCGATGCAGCCTGCCGAAATGCGGCCCGCCGAGATGAAGCCTCCTGCCAGCGGCCTGATGAAGGCGGCCCGATGCGCTGCCGCATCGGGTGCGGCACGGGATGCCCGATGAACGACCTGACGGAACTGCGCGGCGCGCGTCGGCTTGATCCAGGCGTTCGCGCGGAACAGATCCTCGCGGAAGCCACGCGGTTTTTTGCCGAGCGGGGTTTCGAGGCACAGCTCGCCGACCTGGCAGCACGCATCGGCGTGTCCGAGGCCCTGATCTTCCGCTACTACCGCACCAAGCAGGTTCTGATCGAGGCGGTCTACGATCGCGTGTTCATTCAGCGCTGGTCCGAGGAATGGATCACCGCCCTGGCTGATCGCGCAGTACCGGTGCGGGCGCGTGTCGAGCGCTTCTACCTGTCCTACCTGGAGGCCGTGGACGATCCGCTGTGGATCCGCATTGCCATGTACGCGGCGCTCGCTGGCGAACGCATGCCCGTCGCCTACGGCGCGCGCGCACGCGTCGAACGGGTACTGAAGGTCATCCTGCATGAACTGCACGCAGCCGGGCTGCTGCCCGACGATCCCGGCCAGGAGGCGCTGCAGTGGGAAATGGTGCTTCACCTCTACTCCTCGGTGCTCTACTTGCTTCTGCGCAAGCACATCCTCAACCGCCGCGTCACCGAGGACCGCGACGCTATGGTCAAGCGGCTCGTCGCCAATTTTTTCGCCGAGTTCGAGCGCGCCTGAACGTCCGGCGGGCCGGCGGACGGCCGATCAATCGCGTTGTAAAGCCGGTTCGTGTTGCCGGACGCGCTCGGGGCGTGAAGATTGCGTTCCACCCGGTGCGCTATGCCCTGCGCACTGCCTGCCCAGGGAACCTCTGAAGGACCCCGAATGGACGCCAACTTGAGTGTAGGTTCCCTCTGAGGTCGGGGGATATGCAAGGGAGAGAAATCCCCTTGCCCAGGGCTTCCCTAGATGGTGAACTTGAATATTCGCGCTGCGTTGTTGTGCACGATCTTGCGGCGTTCCTCTTCCGGTACTCCGCCCAGGAACCTGTCGAGATACTCCATTGACCTCGGCCAGGTCGATTCCGAGTGCGGATAGTCATTGCCCCACAGCATGTTGTCGACGCCGATGATGTCGCGGCAGCGCACGCCGACGTCGTCTTCCGTGAATACGGCAAACAGGTTGCGACGCCAGTAGTCGCTTGGCAGCATGTTCTCCTTCGACTTGTAGGGAACGTACATCGGACGCTCCAGGTAGGTAAGGTCCATGTTGCGTAGCCAGTGCGGCGCCCAGGAAATTTCATGCTCGACCGAGCCCACGTGCAGTTTGGGATGGCGCTCGAAAACCCCCGCAAATATCATGTCAGTCATTGCGTAGCGAACCCAGTAGTCCTGGGTGGGGCGCATCCCGGCAGGCCAGATGGGCTCCGATTTCCAGACCGCGTCGACCTCTGCACTCATGCCAGCCCGGTGCGAGGCAATATGCATCAACAGCGGCATTTCAAGGTCGGCCGCCGTCTCCCAGAGGCGCTCGTACATCGGGTCGCGATAGGGACGACCGGGCAGGGGCGCCACTGGTATGAATGCTCCGGTGAGGCCAAGCCTTGCGCAACGTTCGAGTTCTTCGCAAGCCAGGCTGACGTAATCGACGTTGATCGCGCCAATGCCCTTCAGGCGGTCCCGGTGCGGCTTGCAGAACTCGCTCATCCAGTCGTTGAACGCGGCGCATACCACGTTGATCATCTCGCTGTCTTCCCAGTGGTAGAAGAAGAACGTGTTGGTCGCCTGCACCACGGCGCCACCGACGCCGTCCTTTTCGAGTGCCGCGAGCATCGCGCCGGGTTCGTAGGCTCCCTTGGGTACCGTGTCCCACAACGTCCCGCGCGCAACGCGGGGTTTGTCCTCGAAGCGCTCGCCGGCGCGGGTTACGCCGGCATTCTTGATGTATTCCTTGCCGGCGATGCACCAGGCATCGTAGGGTTCGCCGCGGCTGTCGGTCTTGCGAACCAGCGTGGGGATGCGATGTTCGCCATACTTCTTCTTATTGATGCTCTTGTAGACTTCGGGCGGTTCAACGACGTGCGAATCAGCTGAGATCACCTGGC
>VGIE01000143.1 GCA_016867955.1 Betaproteobacteria bacterium | reverse complement strand
CGGCGTAAGTGAGTGAAAATAGTAGCATAGTGCGGTGCAGCAATCGCCACGCGCTTGGCAGGGCTTGAGGCGGATCAGCCCCTGGATGGGCAACGCTGGTTTTGCGGTGGAATGGCCACCGGGGACATCGCTCTGGACAGGCGGCACCCAGGCCCACCGGCACCGTCAGGCACAGCCGATTCGGTGATTCATGGCGGTGTTCAAGCGTCGGCTTCCGGTGCCGGCGGTTCGCCGCCTTCCGCCCTTGCATCCCCCGCCAGTGTTGCTTCGCTGTCAGCGAAGATATCCTGATAGCTGTAGTAAAAGCTTGCGAAGATCGTCGGCAACAGCCCGATGGTGATGCCCAGCATGATGCTCCGCATCAATGCCGGATTGCCGCGAACGGCGACGGCAATCACCGCGATGATCAGCGACATTGCCAGTCCGGCCATCGCGATAGCCAGGCCGTACATCGCGAAGGCGCGCCAGTTTCGCAGGCCAGCGAAGAAGCTGTAGAACATGGACTGCGCCGCGCCCATGTTGCGCCATGCGGCGAGCGGGGGCGCGAACCAGAAAGCCATCAGGCTCGGGGCCGCTACCACGCAGGCGAGCAGCAACGCATTGAGCACTGACCCGTCGGCGATCGCAGTCTCTGGCGGCGGAACGCCGCGGGCGATCCAGCGAAACAGCGTGCCGCCATCAACGAGGGACGCGATGCCGAGCACCAGCAGGATTGAGAGGAGATACAGTCCGCCCACGACGAGCAATGTCGACAGGCGGTGCCTGAACCCGCTGAAGATCATCCGGATGGAGGGGCGCAAACCGTGCCCCGCATCCGCGCAGGCATTCATGAAACTCATGGAAAACGCGGGGAGCAGCAGGGTCGAGACGACGGCGCCTGCATGTGGCACTTCGTTCAGTAGCGCTATCAGCAGCCAGTAGGCCAGCACCAGCGACAACCACCCCAGCGGGCTGCGCCGGAACAACGCCCATCCCAGCCCGAGCCATCGCCAGCCTTGGCGCGCAGCGACGATTCTCATCGAGCGTATCGCTTTGCAAGCGTTACCGTGGAGAAGACCGACATTGTGTGCTCCGAATGAAGCGCCCGCTGTCCCGACCCGCGATGGCGAGCGCCATTTCGGGTCAGGAAACGTTCAGAACTGCCGGATTACCCACAGCGGCACGCGTAAACCCGTATCGGTGGATTCCCGAAGGGGTCCTGTTACTGGCGCCGGAAGAAGATAGTAAGTACTGCCGTCGGGCTGAGTGATCTTCACGCCGCGTTGCCCGTCCACGGTGACGTCCTCAACAAGCTCGTTGGCACCAGGGGAGATCCTGATGGGTGTTTCCGCGACATCATTGATGACGCCGGGCGGTGGCGGCGGCAGCGGGGGCAGGGGTTCCAGTTTGGGTGGCTGCTGTGCCGACGCGACCTGCGGCAGCAGCACGAGGCAGGCCATGGCGATGAGGTAGTTGCAGCGGAACATGGTCGTTCGTTCAGTAAGTATCGATGAAAGTGTAGCAGATCAGTCCATTAGCAGCGGGACGATCAACTTCCGCTTCGCAGGTTGGCGCGGGAAATTCTGACATAATAAACAAGGGGTGCGGGGCAACCGCGCCTCACAGGTTCGGCATGCGGCGCCGAATCCCGGCATAGATCCCGCTCGCCGCGGCGCTCTGCGCCATTCACCATTGGCCATCGATCCTTGGGCAAAACGCTAATTCTCGTTGACGGCTCGTCCTATCTCTATCGCGCTTTCCATGCCATGCCGGATCTCAGAAATGCTGCCGGAGAGCCGACGGGAGCCATCTACGGGGTACTGAACATGCTGCGCCGCCTGCTGGCAGATTTCAGCGCTGCAAAAGGCGATCTGCGATGCGCCTGTGTTTTCGATGCCAAGGGCAAGACCTTTCGTGACGACTGGTACCCGGAATACAAGGCCAACCGCCCTTCCATGCCGGAAGAACTGGCGCAACAGATAGCGCCGCTGCATGCGTGCATCGTCGCCATGGGCTGGCCTCTGCTTTGCGTCGAGGGCGTGGAAGCCGATGATGTCATCGGCACGCTCGCGCGGCAGGCAGAATCGGCGGGGATGCAGTGTGTGGTGTCTACCGGGGACAAGGATCTCGCTCAGCTCGTGACGCCCCGTATATCGCTGATCAACACGATGACCAGCGAACGCCTGGATGTCGAAGGCGTGCGAAGCAAATTCGGCGTGCCGCCCGAGCGCATCGTGGACTATTTTGCGCTGGTGGGCGACAGCGTCGACAACGTGCCGGGCGTGAGCAAGGTGGGTCCCAAGACCGCCGTGAAGTGGTTGCAGCAGTACGAATCGCTCGATAACGTGGTCGCGCACGCGGACGAGATCGACGGCGTCGTCGGTGAGAACCTGCGCAAGGCCCTGGATTGGCTGCCGCAGGCCCGCAGGCTGCTCACCGTGAAATGCGATGTGGAGCTGCAGGTGCATCCCGAAGACCTTTCCCTGCGCTCGCGCGATGACGCCCAATTGGCCGAACTGTTCGCCCGATTCGGCTTTCGTACCTGGCTGCGCGAGGTCCGTGGAGAGGCCGCGACCGGGGCCGAGACGTCATCGGCGGCTGACGCAGCGGGACAGGTGTCATCACGTGCAGAAACGCCCGGGGCACCGGCGGCACGCTTTGACGCGACTCGCGACTACGTCACGATCAGGGCAGAGACCGAACTACTGGATTGGCTGAACGTCCTGCAAGGCGCGCCGCTCGCTGCCTTCGACACCGAGACCACCAGTCTGGACCCGCTGGGCGCGAAATTGGTGGGAATGTCCTTTGCCGTCGAGCCGGGGCACGCTGCATATCTGCCGCTCGCGCATGCGTACGCCGGCGCGCCGGCACAGATTGGCGTGGAGCGCGCGCTGCAGATCCTGCGACCCTGGCTGGAGAACCCCGCGCGCGAAAAGCTCGGGCAGAACGCCAAGTACGACCAGCATGTGCTGGCCAATCATGGGGCGGCGCTTGCGGGGGTAGTGCACGATACGCTCCTGGAGTCGTACGTCCTTGAAAGCCATCTGCGACACGACATGGACACGCTGGCGCAGCGCGTGCTCGGGGCGAAGACCATTTCGTACGATGAGGTTACCGGGACGGGCGCGAAGCGCATCGGGTTTGAGCAGGTGGAGGTGCAGCGGGCGACCGAATATGCCGCGGAAGATGCCGACATCACGCTGCAGCTGCATCTCGGGATGTACCCGCGGCTTGTCGCAGAGGAGAAGCTGCTCTCCGTCTACGAAGGCATCGAGATGCCGGTGCGGGAGATTCTTTTCCGCATTGAAAGGAATGGCGTCCTGATCGACGCCGGCCTGCTGGCGACCCAGAGCCGCGAGCTGGGGCAGAAGATGGTGGAACTGGAGTCGGCCGCGCACCGCGAGGCGGGGCAGCCCTTCAACCTGAATTCGCCGAAACAGATTGCCGAGATCTTCTTCGAGCAGAAGGGCATGCCGGTGTTCAAGAAGACCCCTTCGGGTGCCCCCTCCACGGACGAGGAGGTGCTCGCGAAGCTTGCGCTCGATCATCCGCTAGCGAAAATGCTGCTCGACTACCGGGAAATCGCCAAGCTCAAGTCCACTTACACGGACAAGCTTCCACGCATGGTCAACGCACGCACCGGGCGTGTGCACACCAACTACGGGCAGGCCACGGCAGTGACCGGGCGGCTTTCATCCAACGAGCCGAATCTGCAGAACATCCCCGTCCGCACGCCCGAGGGGCGACGTATTCGCGAAGCCTTTGTTGCGCCGCCAGGCGCGGTGATTGTCTCGGCCGACTACTCCCAGGTGGAGCTGCGCATCATGGCCCACATTTCGGGCGACGAGAACCTGCTGCGCGCGTTCGAGGCCGGCGAGGACGTGCACCGGGCAACGGCCGCCGAGGTGTTCGGCCGCTCGATCGCCGAGGTCACGGCGGAGGAACGGCGCTATGCAAAAGCCATCAATTTCGGGCTCATGTACGGCATGTCCGCGTTCGGTCTCGCGCAGCAGCTCGGGCTGGAACGCGCCACGGCGCAGGCCTACATTTCCAGTTATTTCGTTCGCTACCCGGGGGTGAAACGGTACATGGACGAGGTGCGCGCCCAGGCCAGGGACCGCGGCTATGTGGAAACCATCTTCGGGCGCCGTCTGTGGCTGCCCGAGATCCGTTCATCCAACCCCGCGCGCCGCGGCAACGCCGAGCGCTCGGCGATCAATGCCCCCATGCAAGGCACAGCGGCCGACCTCATCAAGCTCGCAATGATCGCCGTCCAGGGCTGGCTCGTCCGCGACCGGCTCGCGGCCAAGCTCATCATGCAGGTCCACGACGAGCTCGTTCTTGAGGTTCCGCAGAGCGAAGTCGAGCCGGTGAGGCGGCAATTACCCGCCTTGATGTGCGGTGTCGCGCCGCTCAGGGCACCGCTGGCGGTTGACGTCGGTGTTGGCGATAACTGGGAAGTGGCGCATTGATGCGTCCGACTGACACGCGGTGATGCGCGGATATTATTATCAATCTGTGGTATCAGACATTTCGGCGTCTATTCCGATGATCTTGATATTATCAAGCGAGTGTATTCGGCATGTCGGGGGCTGTTGTGCAGAGTGACATCAAATCCGTCCAGCTCCCGCCGCTCCGCGAGGATCTCAAGCTGCTGCCTGGATCTCCGCATCGTGACGGCTCGCCAAGCTGGCGGATCCATGACCCGCTGCGGAACCAGTTCTTCGAGATCGGCTGGCTGGAGTTCGAACTGTTGGCGCGCTGGGCGTCCGGCGGCGACCCTGAAGGCCTGATCGAGCAGATGGAGGAAGAGACGACACTCTCGCCCACCCTGGCCGAAGTCGAGGAGCTGGTTGCATTTCTCAACGCCAACCAGCTGCTAGCGCCGGGCTCCGCGCGCATTCGCGGGGAGCTGCGCACGCGTCTGCGCAGGAAGTCGCGGCCGTGGTACGAGACGCTGCTCCACCATTACCTGTTCTTCCGGGTGCCACTGGTCAGGCCGGATGCATTCCTGCAGCGCACGCTTCCCGCGGTGGAGATCTTCTTCGCGCGCGGATTCGGCGTGCTGGTCTTCATTGTGCTTCTGCTGGACCTCTTTCTGGTCATGCGCCAGTGGCATTCGTTTCGCGAGTCCTTCGTTCATTTCATGTCCCTGAAGGGATTGCTCTACTACGCCCTGGCGGGGACTTTCGCCAAGATCGTGCACGAGCTCGGGCATGCGTATGTAGCGAAGAGGCATGGCGTGCGCGTCACGGCCAAGGGCCTGGCTTTCCTAATCATGTGGCCATATCTCTACACCGACACGGCAGAGACCTGGAAGCTGTCGGACCGGCGCAAGCAGCTGCAGATCTCCTCTGCAGGCATGCTCTAGGAACTGGTGCTGGCTATCTTTGCCACCCTGCTCTGGAGCCTCTGTCCCGAGGGTGGGCTCAAGAGCATCCTTTTCATCCTGGCGACCACGACCTGGGTCATGACGCTCGCGATCAATGCCAGCCCTTTCATGCGGTTCGGCGGCTACTTCGTGCTTTCGGATGTGCTGGACTTTCCGAATCTGCATGAGCGAGGTGCCGCCAGCGCACAGTGGCTGGTTCGCAAGACTTTTTTCGTTTGAACGAACCGCATCCGGAGCCGACCCTGCGACGCGGGCAGTTCGGCTGGCTGGTGGCGTTTGCGGTGGTGACCTGGATCTATCGACTGACGGTATTCCTTGCCATCGCACTGAAGTTGCTCGGCATTGTGCTGATGCTGGTCGAGCTCGTGTGGTTCGTGATCGCGCCTATCGTGCGCGAAATGGCCTACCTGTGGGCGCGGCGCGGCCAGGTTCGCATTGCCCTGGTGCCCGTCTCGCTGGCAGTCCTCGCCGCGGTCGCGGTCGTCTGGATCGTGCCGGTGTCCAGCCAGGTGACCGCTCCGGCGATCATGCATGCGGAAAACGAGCAGGCCGTCTACGCGCCCGTGGCGGGGCGCATCAACCGGATCGCCGTAGAGCAGGGCCAGCGGGTCGAGGCGGGGGATGTGCTGATTGTGCTGGACGTCCCGGAGCTTGGGGCACGTTCGCGTCAGGCCGAGGTCGCGATTGCGTCTACCAGGTCGGAACTACAGCGGGCGCCGGCCAGCACCCGGCAGCAGGAGCAGCGTGCCGTATTGCATGAAAGGCTTGCCGAAGCCGTTGCCCTGAAGCAGGCCGTCGTCGAGGAGTCGGATCGACTGGAACTGAGGGCAGTGCACACGGGGACAGTCCAGGATATGGCAGTCGATCTCTGGCCTGACTGGTTTTTTGTGCCGGGTTCATTGACGCACTTTTCTGCAGAGCGGCCGCTTGTTCCAAGACGGGTGGTTGCGGGTTGATCGCCACAGGTGCCGGTGGT
>VGIE01000142.1 GCA_016867955.1 Betaproteobacteria bacterium | reverse complement strand
CAATGCGCCGCCGGCACCGGCAAGGGCTATTTGAGCGAATTCCAGGGATCCTGTGGCCTGCCAATGCAACAGACTCCCGACCAGCAGGAACATTCCCGAGAGCAATTGCACCAGCAGGTAGCGCATGCCCGCACGAAAGGCGTTTTCGCTGCGCCGCGCCCAGATCAGCAACACCGACGAGACGGCGGTGAGCTCCCAGTACACGAACAGCGTTATCAGGTCGCCGGCAAACACCGCGCCTATGGCGCTGCCGGCGTATACAAGACTCGCCACATGCTGCGCCGTGTCCCGTACATGCGCGGCATAAATGACATTGAGCAGCAAGGCAATGAGAAAAATGTAGCCAAACAGCAGGCTCAGCCGGTCGACACGCATCAGCACCAGGGTCTGCCCGAGCCATCTGACATGTCCGAATTCGCCGTGGGGCAACATCAGCAGCCAGACAAAGGCCGCGACCGGCAACAGCAGCATATAGGCGGTGCGCAAACCGCCACGAAATAGCGGTACCAGCGCGGCGCCGAGAATCAGAATCAGCGCGACCGGAAAATCAGCGTTCATAGTAGCCCTCGGAACGCATCAGCACCCGCCGCAGCTGTTTGGCAATGAGGACCAGCGCCACACAGGCGAGAAATCCATATGCCCCGTAGAAACCGAACCAGCCGGCGAAACTGAATTCCTCATGCTTGTGCAGGAACAAATCCAAGGCCAACAGTGCAATGCCGATGACCCACAGGCCCCGATACAGCCTGGTCACGTTCGCGCTGCTATCCAGCCAGTATTGCTTGGGTTCAGGCATCATCAGGTTCCTTGCCGGTCACGAGGCCGCCACCAGTTGCTTCACCAGTTGCAGCAGGGAATCGGAAAAAAAGAAAAGTGCGATGGTCATGCCGCCTGTGAGAACCAGTGCCAGCACCATCGACCAAGGCGCTTCGCCGTGGCAGTGGGCGTCGTTCGCGTCATCGGGCTCGCGGAAGAAAGCCGCATGCACGATAGGCAGGAAATACGCCGCATTGAGCAACGTGCTTACGATCAGCACCGCCAGAACAAAAACCTGGACGCCTTCCATCGCACTGGAGAGGGCGATCCATTTGCTGAGGAAGCCAGCGGCCGGGGGTATTCCGATCAGCGAGAGCGCCCCCAATGCAAACGCTGACATGGTCCAGGGCATGCGCCGGCCAATGCCGTTGAGCTGACTGACTTCAGTCTTGTGCGCGACGGTATAGATGGCGCCGGCGGCAAAGAACAGAGTGATCTTGCCAAATGCATGAACTGCCAGATGGATTGCCGCCCCCATCACCGAGAGGGGTGTCAGCAGTGCGGTTGCCATGATGACGTACGACAACTGACTTACCGTGGAATAAGCCAGGCGGCGTTTGAGGTTATCGGCATTGAGAGCCACGATTGATGCGGCAATAATGGTGAAACCGGAAATGCCGATCAACCAGTCGGTGCTGCCCGCGAGTTGATCGAGGCCGAAGACATAAACGACTATTTTCACCGCGGAAAACACGCCCGCCTTGACCACCGCCACCGCATGCAGCAGGGCTGAAACCGGCGTCGGCGCTACCATTGCCGCCGGCAGCCAGCGATGGAAGGGCATCAGCGCAGCCTTGCCAATGCCGAACATGAAAAGCGCCAGCAGCACGGCAAGCGTGGCCGGCGCAAGCTGCGCCGGCAGGATGCCGCCCGGACGGAAGTCCGTTGTGCCGGCCACATGCCAGGTGAATACGATCGCCGGCAGCAGGAACAGCATCGATGTGCCCAGAAGCAGCGCAAGATATACGCGGCCTCCTCGTTTCGCCTCGGCGGTGCCGTGATGTGTGACTAGCGGATAGGTGACCAGTGTCAGGGCTTCGTAAAAGAGGAACAGAGTGATCAGATTGGCTGCAAAGGCGATGCCGATTACTGAGGCGAGCGCCAGCGCGAAGCAGACGTAGAAGCGGGTCTGATGCGCTTCCTTGTTGCCGCGCATGTAGCCGATCGAGTAGATCGAATTGACGATCCAGAGCCCTGAGGCGACGAGCGCGAACAACATGCCCAGCGGCTCCACCTCGAATGCGATAGGCAGCCCCGGCAGCGGTTCAAGCAACTGCGCCTGCGGACGCGCGCCGGCCAGCACGGCCGGCAGCAAGGATGCTACGCAGATGAACAACAACACGCTCGTGACGAGTGTCACCGCCTCACGGAGATTGGCATGGCGATTACACAGCGCGATGCCAATGCTCCCAAGCAGCGGAATGGCAAGCGCGGGGAGAATCAGCTTGTAGCCGGTCATTTGCCGATTCCCAGCAACATAGCCGCGGCATTGGCGGCGGAGCCGACGGTTACCGATGTTTCAAGGCCGAAATAGAGCGTGGTACTAACCAGAATCCATGCCGGCACCAACAGGCCGAGCGGGGCCTCGCGCCGCGTCGCCAGGTCGGCACTGGGCTCACGGAAATACGCCACCTCGACGAATCGCCAGACATAGGCTACCGCCAGCAAGGAACTGGCGACGATTGCGATCGCGAGCCACCACTGTCCCTTTTCCAGCGCCGCCAGGATCAGGTACCACTTGCTGATGAAACCGGCGGTACCTGGAACGCCGATGAGGCTAAGCCCGCCCAACACGATGCCGAAGGACGTGAGTGGCATCACGCGCGCGAGACCGGAGAGCCGCGACAACGTCGCGCCTCCGACCGCTGCCACCGCACCACCGATGAGGAGGAACAGGGCACCCTTGGTCACGGCGTGATTGAAAAGATGCACGATGGACGCGGTCAGACCGGTCACCGAATCGAACGAAAGCCCGAGTGTGATGTAGCCGATTTGCGCCACGCTGGAGTAGGCGAACAGCCGCTTCAGGTCGTGCTGGAAGATCGCAACGGCGGAGGCCGCGAACATAGCCGCGAGCGACAGCAACAGCATGATTTCCGGCAACGGCAGCTTCTCGAACACGAGGCTCTCGCCGAAAACAGAGTAATAGAAGCGGATCAGCACGTAGATCGACACTTTGGTGGCGGTTGCCGCCAGGAAGGCCGAGACGGCTGAGGGGGCGTAGGTATAAGCGTTCGCCAGCCACTGGTGCAACGGGTACAGCGCGAGCTTGAGCGAGATACCCACCGTCAGGAATGCGAGTGCTGCGAGGACCGGGCGCGTCCCGCCGACCTGCGCAAGACGGCCCGCCATGTCGGCGAGATTCAAGGTGCCCGTCATCAGATAGAGCAGCCCGATGCCGATGACGATGAAAGTCGCACCGATGGTGCCCATCACGAGGTACTGGTAGGACGCCATCAGCGCGCGGCGGTCGCGCCCGAGCGCGATCAGCACGTAACTTGAGAGCGAGGAGATCTCCAGGAATACGAAGATGTTGAAAGCATCCCCGGTAATGGTGATGCCCAGCAGTCCGGTGAGGCACAGCGCGAACATGGCGTAGAAGAGATAGTGCTGCTCGTGCGGAATCTCGCGTTCGATGCTGGTGCGGCTGTAGGGCAGCGTGATGGCGGCCATGCCAGAAACGATCAGCAACACGAAGCTCGACAGTCGATCCACTCGGTATTCGATGCCCCAGGGAGGCTGCCAGTTGCCGATTGCGTACGAGATCGTCGCGCCGTCGCCTGTCCCGAGCCACAGCGCGATGGCGGTGGCAAAAGCCGCCCAGCTGGCGGCAGTGACGATCAGAAACGCCGCATCGGCACGCCGGACCAGTACGGCCAGTGGGGCGGAAACCAGGGGGATGACCACCTGGAGGGCGGGCAGATGCAGGGCGATGCTCATTTGCCTTGCCGGTCAGCGCCGCAATCGTCGACGTCGCGAGCCAGGATGTCGTCTTCCTCGATGGTGTCGTAGGCTTCGCGAATGCGAACCGCCAGCGCCAGACCGAGCGCGAGCGTGGCTACGCCCACCACGATGGCAGTGAGGATGAGGACGTGCGGCAGAGGATTGGAATAGAGTTTGAAGCGGTCATCCAGGATCGGCGCCGTGCCGCCGATCAATTTCCCCGGCACGATGTAGAGCAGGTAGACCGAGGTCTGAAAGATTGCCAGCCCCACCAGTTTCTTGATCAAGTTGCCGCGGGCGATGACGATGAACAGGCCGGCCACCATGAGGAATACTGTGACCGCGTAGCTGAAGTGAGTCCCGATGCTCATTCCGGATCCCTGCCGCGCGAGACGAACATGTAGAAGACCTTGAGCATCACCCCGGAAACGGTGACGGCCACCCCGACCTCGACCCAGAAAATGCCGCGGTGCTGACCCAGTACCGGATCGCGGTCGAGGACGAAGTAGTCAAGATAATTTCCGCCCATAACGAGGCCCATCAGACCGACACCGGCGTAGATGAGCACGCCGCTGGCCAGCATGGTCTCGACGAGCCTATCGGGCATCGCCTTGCGCGCGGCTTCGACGCCGTAGATGAGCGCGTAGAAAATGACCGCGGCCGCGATGATTACGCCGGCCTGGAAGCCCCCGCCGGGGCCGAAATCGCCATGGAACTGCACGTAGAGCGCGAACAGCAGGATGAACGGGATCAGCAGCTTCGCGGCGACCCGCAGGATTAGGTCGTGCTTCATTTGGCCGTTTCCTGTTTGGTGTTGCGGCGGCGCCGCAGCAACGCGATGACGCCTATGCCCGCAGTAAAGACCACGGTGGTCTCGCCGAGCGTGTCGTAGCCGCGATAGCTGGCCAGCACGGCCGTGACCACGTTGGGCACTCCCGTCTCACGCATCGCGTCGTTCAGATAGCGCGGCACCACATGGGTGTGCATGGGGGCTGTCGGATCGGAGAACGCCGGCAGGCCCAGCGCGCCGAAGACGAGCATTCCGACGATGCTCGCAGACACGGCCAGAGGGAGCCAGGGCTTGCGTAGTGGTTTCGCTTCCTCGCTCTTGCAGAGGTGGAGCGCACCCAGCAGCAGGACCGTCGAGATGCCCGCGCCCACCGACGCTTCGGTCATAGCCACATCGACGGCGTCAAGCGCGACCAGCACAGTCGCCATCAGAAAGCTGTAGATGCCCATGAGGACCACCACCGCAAAGAGGTTCCGGCTGCGCGCCAGCACGACGACCGCTATCGCCATCAACACCAGCAGCACATTGATGATCAGCGTTTCGATGAGGTGCCCTCCCGGGGAGCGAGTAACGGCTGAAGGCCGCGGAGGAGCGCGGCCTTCGCTATGGCATGCGTTGCCGCGGGGCTGGTGAAGAAGATGAGCAGGCCGATCATCAGGAGCTTCGCTGTCACCAATGAAATGCCCCCTTCAATCATCAAACCGAGAAGGATCAAGCCGGCGCCGAGCGTCTCCGTGACGCTGGCGGCGTGCATACGGGTGTAGAAATCCGGCATGCGGATGAGACCGATGCCACCGACAATGCAGAAGAACCCGCCTGCGAGGAGGCAGCTCCATCTCAGAAGTTCCAGCGCCGTGCTCACGGTGTCGAGCTCTCCTCGGTTTCGCCCGGATCGCCCAGGTCACCGTGACGGAAGTACTTGAGGACGGCAATGGTGCCGAGGATATTCAGCAGTCCATACACCAGCGCGAGATCCAGGAAGTCGGGACGACCGGTAAGGAACCCCATCACAGCCAGAAGCAGCATCGCGCAGGTGCCAATGGTGTTGGCGGCCTGCAGCCGGTCGAATACGGTCGGGCCAAGCGCGGCCCGTGTCAGGGCCAGTGCGATCGTGACCAGCAACGCGCAGGCCACCGCGGCGAACATCACTTACCGGACTCCAGATCTGTTACGCGGCGGTCCATCTCACTTTCCGCCAGCGAGGCAGCGCCCTCAGCGGTGAGGGCATGAACCAGAAATTCATCGCGGCCGACTTCGACAGAAATGGTGCCCGGCGTGAGGGTGATCGAGTTGGCGTGAATCACCAGACCGAGATCGGTTTGCTGGGTGGGCCTGAAGCGGGCGAGCGTAGGGCTGATCGGCAATCGTGGATGGAGAATTCGCCACGTGACATCCCAGGCCGACTTGACTATTTCCTTGATAAGCCACGGCCAGTAGAAAAGAATTGCACGCCAGCCAATGTGATGCGGATGACCTTCGCGATCGATGATGCCCATGCGCCGTGAGAACAGCAGCACGGCGAGCGCACTTGCCCCCCCTGCAGCGAGCAGAAACGCCGTGAAGTAGCCTGATAGGAGCAGCCAGAAGCCGTACAAGACGACAAAGGTGCCGGCAGCATGGAGCATGGTGTTTTCTTCTCTGCGTTGCGGTGGCTTGCGTCTGATCCACTTGGCCATGACCCGCGTCAAATGTTGATCCAATGTCAGTGAGAGTTTTCAGTCTAGCTGTATTTCATTGCAAACTCAATCTCTGCCTGACCTCCTGCGGTGTTGGAATTGCTGGAAACAAACTCAGGTGCAAGG
>VGIE01000141.1 GCA_016867955.1 Betaproteobacteria bacterium | reverse complement strand
CTATGGGCGCTGCGGGACCGGCGCCGGAACCTGAATGGCGATCCGCTGCTGCCCGCCGCCGCTGGCGCCATTGTTGCCCTGGTCGTGTTCATCCTCGCCAGCGATGTCAACGAGAACTCAGCCATGCCCCTGTTGCCACCGCTCGCGCTGCTTGCTGGCGCCGGGGTACTCGCGTTGCGGCGCGACGCGGCCAATGCCATGACCTGGTTTGGCGCCATGACATTCACGTTGCTGGGCGGGCTGGTCTGGCTCGGCTGGTTCGCCATGCAGACCGGGATGCCGCGACAGATTGCGCTGAACTTCGCCAAGCTCGAGCCGGGGCATGTCCCGCAGTTCAGCGCCGCCGCCTTCATTGTCGCGCTGCTGCTGACGCTGGCCTGGCTGCTGCTCATGTTTCGCAGCGAGCGATCACCGCAGAAGAGCGCCGCCGTCTGGGCCGGCGGGGTGACGTTCATCTGGGGCCTCACCATGACGCTGTGGCTGCCGTGGATCGACTACGGCAAGACCTACGCACCGGTGTCGGCGTCGCTTTCGGCCGCTCTGAAGATGGCCGGCCTGCCCGAGCGCTACTGCATCGCCAGCCGCGGCCTCGGCGAGGCGCAACGGGCTGCATTTGACTATCATGCGCGCATCGTGACTAAACGCCTCGAGGTCAATCCCAACGCCGCCTGCGCGGCACTGCTGGTGCAGGCTACGGCGGGCGCACCCGACCGGGCCGGCGCTGGCTGGCGCCGCGTGTGGGAAGGCAACCGCCCGCGCGAGCGCGAACGCTATCGCCTGTATGTGCGCGAATGAGCAGGCGTGCGGGAATGCAAGGGCGTCCACTGGAAGCCGCAGGAACGCGAGCCACGGATGTCGGCACTGACTGATAGCCCGGCCTGGCGCGACCTTGCCGCGCATCAGCGCGAGATCGCGCATACGCAGATGCGTGATTTGTTCGCCGCAGATCCCGCCCGTGCGCGGCGCTACAGTGTTGAAGCGGGTGCGCTTTACCTTGACTATTCGCGTCACCTCGCCAACGACAAGACCCTGGGCCTGCTGTTTGCGCTGGCGCTCCAGGCCGGCGTGGCTGCGGATATCGAGCGCATGACTGCAGGCGACCCCGTCAACGGCAGCGAGGGACGTCCGGCGTTGCACGTGGCGCTGCGCACCGACGAGCAGCGCTTCCCCCCCCGCGGCACGGACGTGATGCCCGCCGTGCGCTCGGCGCGCGAGCGCACATACGCCTTCGCAGAGTCCTTGCGCGCCGGCCGCGTCCGTGGTGCGACCGGCCAGCCCATCGGCAACGTCGTCAATCTCGGCGTCGGCGGGTCCGACCTCGGACCGCGCCTGCTCGCCGGCGCGATGCGGCGCGAATCGAACAGCGGACTGAAGCTGCGTTTCGTCGCCAATGCCGATCCGTACGACCTTGAAGCGGCGCTCGGCGGACTTGAGCCCGCGAGCACGTTGTTCATTGTCGCGTCGAAGACCTTTACCACTGTCGAAACGCTTAGCAATGCGCGCCGGGCGCGCGCCTGGCTGGCGGCCGCCCTCGGCGATGCGCCGGAACTGTCATCCCACTTCGCCGCTGTCACAGCCAATACGGAGAATGCGCAGGCCTGGGGGGTATCCACCGAGCGCGTGTTTCCCTTCTGGGACTGGGTCGGCGGACGTTTCTCGCTGTGGTCCTCGGTCGGCCTGCCCGCGGTGATCGCGGCGGGTCCCGTGCAATTTGACGCCCTGCTGTCTGGCGCGCGCGACATGGATGCGCATTTCCGCGAGGCCCCGCCCGAACGCAACATGCCGTTGATCATGGCTCTCCTGTCGGTCTGGTACTCGGCATTCTTCGGCGCGCAGACCCACGCGGTGCTGCCGTATGCGGAGGACCTGCGCGAATTTCCGGCCTGGGTGCAGCAGTTGCACATGGAATCCAACGGCAAGCGCGTGGATCGCGAGGGCCACGCCGTCGACTACCCCACCGCTCCGGTCATCTGGGGCGCCACCGGCACCCTCAGCCAGCACGCCTTTCACCAACTGCTTCATCAGGGAACGCGGTTGGTGCCCGCCGACTTCATCGTCCCGATCGCCAGCGATGGCGATGCCGCCGCGCACCGCCTGCTGGTGACCAACGCGCTGGCGCAGGGCTCCGCGCTGATGACCGGGGCGGCAGCGGCCGAACCCCATCGCGTGCTGCCGGGCAACCGGCCCTCCAGCACCTTGCTGCTCGACCGGCTTGCGCCGCGGACCCTCGGACAGCTACTCGCGCTCTACGAGCACAAGGTCACGGCCGAAGCAGCCCTGCTCAACATCAATCCATTCGACCAGTGGGGCGTCGAGTTCGGCAAGGGGGTCGCGCGGTCGCTAGAAGGCGGTCCGGGCGCAGCCGCGCCGGACGCCTCCACGGTCGCATTGCTGAAACGACTGGACCGAGCGACGGGCTGATCCGGGCGCATGTCGGTACCCGCCCGGAGACACGCCGCTCGTTGACGGGATACAGGGCCACGCATATCCTGAGGTCCGCACCGACCCTCAGGAGCCTGAACATGAACCAGCGGCAGGACCTGCACGCATCCGCAGTAGCGACCGCAATCGGCGAATTGCGCGCGCTTCTGGGCGAACGCCTGAGCACCAACAAGGGCGCGCGCGAGCACCATGGCAAGGATGAGTCTTCGCTTGCCCCCGCCGCGCCCGAGGCCGTCGCGTTCCCGCGCAGCACCGAGGAGGTTCGCGACATCGTCAATATCTGCCGCAGGCACGGCATGCCGCTCATCCCTTTCGGGGCAGGCACCTCGGTCGAGGGCCAGGTGCTGGCCGTACGCGGCGGCCTCAGCCTAGACATGAGCCGCATGAACAGGGTGCTCGCCGTGCATGAGGCCGACCTCGACGCCTCGGTCGAGGCCGGCGTGACGCGCAGGCAACTGAACGAGGCGATCCGCCATACCGGGCTGTTCTTCCCGATCGA
Organism: Betaproteobacteria bacterium; assembly: GCA_016867955.1. Classification (GTDB taxonomy): domain Bacteria; phylum Pseudomonadota; class Gammaproteobacteria; order Burkholderiales; family SG8-39; genus CAIYPG01. The sequence continues at coordinate 3,420 of VGIE01000141.1, read as the reverse complement.
CCCGGGCGCCGATGCCACGCTGGGCGGGATGGCGGCGACGCGAGCCTCGGGCACCAATGCCGTCCGTTACGGCACCATGCGCGAGAACGTGCTGGCGCTGACCGTGGTGCTGGCCGACGGCCGCATCATCCGCACCGCACGGCGCGCGAGAAAATCTTCCGCGGGCTATGACCTGACGCGGCTCTTTGTCGGCAGCGAGGGGACCCTCGGCGTCATTACCGAAGTCACCGTGCGGCTGCATGCCATGCAGGAAGCCATGTCGGCTGCTGTCTGCCGTTTCCCGACCATGGCCGACGCGGTCAACACCGTGATCCAGTCCATACAGTCGGGCATACCGATCGCGCGCAGCGAATTCCTCTGCCAGACCACCATCCGCGCCATCAACGCATATTCGAAGTCCAGCCACCCGGAAGAACCGCACCTGTTCTTCGAGTTCCATGGCACCGCGGAGGGCGTGAAGGAACAAGCCGAACTGGTGCAGGCCATCGCCGCGACGAACAGCGGCTCCGGCTTCCAGTGGGCCAGCCACACCGAGGAGCGCAACCAGCTCTGGCAGGCGCGGCACGACGCCTACTTTGCCTGCCTGCAACTGCGCCCGGGCAGCCGCGCCATGGCCACCGACGTGTGCGTGCCGCTGTCGCGCCTCACCGAATGCATCGTCGCCACCCAGGGGGACGTGGCCGCGCACGGTGCGACCATCCCGATCTTCGGGCATGTCGGCGACGGCAATTTCCATTGCGTGGTGCTGCTGGATCCCGAGGATCCGAAGGACATGGCGCGGGCACATGCCTTCAACCGCAGGCTGGTCGAGCGTGCCCTCGTCATGGAGGGCAGTTGCACCGGGGAACATGGCATCGGCCTGGGCAAGCGGCAGTATCTGCGCGCAGAACTCGGCGAGGCGGTCGACTTGATGCGCGAGGTCAAGCGCCTGCTGGACCCTGGCGACCTCATGAACCCGGGCAAGGTCTTTATGCCGGATTGAGTCGAGGCAGTCGGAAACGCGGCCACAACATGCCTGTTATCATCATTTCTGGTTGATCCCTGTTGCGGCCATTGTCAGGATCGAATGATTGATATCATCGAGCAAGAGCGAGACCGGGCCTTTCGGCGGCGCCGGTACCACGCGCTGGCACCCGGTACGGCCCGCAGGCCCGACGCCCTATCGCGGCCGGCTTGACACAGGTCAAACGGCACCGCCGCTCGACTGTGCAAAGATGCTGCGAAGTAAGTAGGGTTGCCGATGGCGCCATCGGGCAAGGCCGGAATGCCCGGCAGCATCGCCGCCGGGTGCCCTGAATCGGCGAAATGAGGAGGGGATCTTCCCTCGCATTGTTAGACACGCTTGAACCACAGAGGGGAAGGACAACCCTATGAGCTACAAGACGATTCTCGTGCATGTCGACAACGGCAAGCGCTGCGCTGCCCGTTTGGACGTCGCCACCCGCATGGCGCGCCGTTTTGACGCGCATCTGGTCGGTCTCAATGCCCTGACCGCGCTGCGCCTGCCGACCTACGCCGCCGCCGAGGCGGGCGCTGTGCTGATCGAAGCGCAACAGCGCTCCTTTGCGGAACAGTCCAGGCGCGCCAAGCAGTTGTTCGACAACGCGACTGGCTCGGCCGGCCTTTCGAAGACGGAATGGCGCGCCAGCGAAGCCGATGCCGTTGACGCCGTCACGCTGCATGCGCGCTACGCCGACCTGATCGTCCTCAGCCAGCCCAATGCCGCCGACGAAGGCGGGGTCGAGGATGACTTCGCCGAGCGCGTGGTGCTCGCATGCGGGCGGCCGGTCCTCATGATTCCTTTCGCGGACAGTTTCAAGTCCACGGGCGAACGGGTACTGGTCGCCTGGAACGCAACGCGCGAGGCCACCCGCGCACTCACCGACGCATTACCCATGCTGCGCGATGCCAATGAAGTCAAGGTCATTGCCATCAATCCGGAAGAGTCGGACCACGGCGCAGTCCCGGCTGCGGATATTTCCCTGTTTCTCGCCCGCCACGGCGTGCGCGCGGAAGCCGTGATCGACCATGGGAACGACATCGACGTCGGCAACGAATTGCTGTCGCGTGCCGCTGACTTCAACTCGGACCTTATCGTGATGGGCGCCTATGGCCACTCCCGGATGCGCGAGCTCATCATGGGCGGCGCCACGCGCACCATCATCACCTCGATGACGGTTCCGGTGCTGCTCTCGCACTGAAGGTCACCCCGGGTCGTCGCGGGCGGCATTCCCGCCCCCGGGCCCGCCGTCGTCGGGCTAACCGCAGACCGCGCGGACCTGGTGCATGTCGGTCGGCCCCAGCAGCACCCGCTCGTTGCCGTCCTGCTTGAGCGTGCGCATCCCCACTGCCGTCGCGGCCGCCTTCAGTTCGGTCATCGGCGCCTTCGACTGCACAAGCCGCTTGATCCTGCCGTCTGCCACCAGCAATTCGTACAAGCCCATGCGTCCCGAATATCCTGTTTAGTCACAGCTCTCGCAAGCGCTGGCGCCGCGTCGTTGCCTCGCCGGAACAGGTACGCATTCTCGAACTGCCGGCCATCCGGCTGCTGCTCGAGTCCGGCGCCATCGTCGTCTGCACCGGCGGCGGCATACCCGTTACAGCGCTGCCTGACGGCACGATGCGCGGAGTGGAGGCCGTGATCGACAAGGATCTGGCGGCCACCCTGCTCGCGCGCGAACTGGGGGCCGACGCGCTGCTGCTGCTCACCGACGTCGATGCCGTCTATCGCGACTGGGGCACGCCCGGTGCTGCAGTCATCGGCGCCACGACGCCGGAGGAACTCCGGCGCTCGCACTTCGCAGCCGGGTCCATGGGACCGAAAGTGGAGGCGGCCTGCCGCTTCGTCGAGTCGGGCGGAGACCTGGCCGCCATCGGCCGCATGGAGGACGCGCCGGCATTGCTGGATGCGCGCTGCGGCACCATCGTACGTGCTCGTCTCCCCTGACGGAGGACTTTCCGCTCAGCTCTGGCCGGGGCGCAGCATCGCGCGCTCCGCGACCTGCGGCTCCTTTACGTACACCACCAGTTCAGCAGGGAAAAAGGTTTCCGCTGCAGCCGCAACCACGCTGGCCCCCCGCGGCGCGATAGTCCCCCGTCGAATGCGCCGATGCCGGCGCCGGTCGCGGATTCCACAACGACTCGATACCCGTCACCCGCCGGCACGCGCACGCTCTCTGGCGTCAGTCCGTCCCGGTATTCGCACGTCTTGATCTCCTTGGGTACCCCGATCCGCATGCCGTGCCCTCCTCCAAGTGCCCTCAGCATACGACTGGCGGCGCAAGCCCGCCCCACCTCTCCGGTTGTACGACGCCCTTGCACCGCCGCCTGCGGTACACCCTGCGCATGCTGCCCCGGGCCGGAGGCATTGCGTTGACATGCATCGAGCGGTGGCGGCCCGCCGCGCATTTCTTGCATCGG
>VGIE01000140.1 GCA_016867955.1 Betaproteobacteria bacterium | reverse complement strand
TCGGCACGCACGCTGTCGCCCGGCCTGACGAATACCTCCGTGACATCAATGTCCTTGAAGTCGCCAATGTCCGGGATCAAGACGTTCATGGTTACACTCATACGGTGACGGGATTGGGCTTGTCGGGGCTGATGCCGTACTTCGCGATCGCCTCGGCCACCCGCGCGGGTTTCAGCAGGCCATCATCCGCCAGCGCCTTCAGCGCGGCGACCGCAATCCAGTGGCGATTGACTTCGAAATGATGCCTTAGCCTTTCCCGTGTATCGGAGCGGCCATAACCATCCGTGCCCAGTACGACGTAACGTCGTCCAGACGGCATGAATGCGCGGATCTGGTCGGCAAATGCCTTGACGTAGTCCGTGGCGGCAATCACCGGCCCCGAACGGCCCTCAAGCGCAGTCTCGACAAAGCTCTTGCGCGCGGGCGATGCGGGATGCAACAGGTTCCAGCGCTCGGCATCCAGGCCATCGCGGCGCAACTCCGTGAAGCTCGGGCAACTCCACACGTCGGCAGCCACACCCCAGTCTGCCGCAAGCAGGTCCGCTGCAGCGATTGACTCGCGCAAGATGGTCCCCGAGCCGAGCAATTGCACCCGCGGCCGGCTGGCCTTGCCCTTCGTTGCCGCCGGCTCCGGCTTCTGAAGCAGGTACATTCCGCTGAGGATGCCCCTGCGCACCGCCGGGTTCCGCGCCTCGACTTCCTCCAGCCCCGGATGCGCGTAGTTCTCGTTCATCACGGTGATGTAGTAGTAAACGTCTTCCTGTTCGCCGACCATGCGGCGCAGGCCTTCGTGGATGATCACCGCAAGCTCGTAGCCGAAGGTCGGATCGTAGGACACGCAATTGGGGATGACCGACGACAGGATGTGGCTGTGGCCATCCTCGTGCTGAAGGCCTTCGCCATTCAGGGTCGTGCGCCCAGCCGTGCCGCCGAGCAAAAAGCCGCGCGCGCGCAAGTCGCCTGCCGCCCAGGCCAGGTCGCCGATGCGCTGCAGGCCGAACATCGAGTAGAAGATGTAGAAAGGCACCATGACGGTGTTGCTGTTGCTGTATGAGGTCGCCGCCGCCATCCAGGATGAAAACGCCCCCGCCTCGTTGATGCCCTCCTCCAGGATCTGCCCGGCCTTGTCCTCGCGGTAATACATGACCTGGCTCTTGTCGACCGGCTCGTAACGCTGCCCCACCGACGAATAGATGCCCAGCTGCCGGAACATGCCCTCCATACCGAAGGTCCGCGCCTCGTCAGGGACGATGGGCACTACATGCCGGCCCATCGAGCGATCGCGCAGGAGCGCGGTGAGAATGCGCACAAACGCCATCGTCGTGGAGATCTCGCGGCCTTCCGGCGTGGCCTTCAGCACCTGCTCGAACGCTTCCAGTGGAGGCACATCGGGCGCGACATCGGCCCTGCGCCGGCGCTGCGGCAGGTGGCCGCCGAGCGCTTTCCTGCGCGCCTGCAGGTAGACCATGACGGGGTCATCGTCCTTGGGACGGTAGAGCGGCAGGTGCTCCAGCTGGTCGTCAGGCACCGGGATCTTGAAGCGGTCGCGAAATTCGCGAATGGTCTGGAGGTCGAGTTTCTTCAACTGGTGGGTCGGGTTCTGGGCCTGCCCCTGCTTGCCAAGGCCGTAGCCCTTGATGGTCTTTGCGAGGATGACGGTCGGCTGGCCCTTGTGCTTTACCGCGGATGCATAGGCCGCGTAGATCTTGTGCGGATCGTGCCCGCCGCGGTTCAAGCGCCAGATGTCGTCATCACTCAAGCGCGACACCATCTCCAGCAGCTTCGGATGCTTGCCGAAAAAGTGCTTGCGAACGAAGGCACCGTCATTGGCCTTGAAGTTCTGGTATTCGCCATCGACCGATTCCTCCATGACACGCTGCAGGATGCCATCCTTGTCGCGCGCCAGCAGCGGGTCCCAGTACGAGCCCCAGATCACCTTGATCACGTTCCAGCCCGCGCCGCGGAAATCCCCTTCGAGTTCCTGGATGATCTTGCCGTTGCCGCGCACCGGCCCGTCGAGGCGCTGCAGGTTGCAGTTCACCACGAAGATCAGGTTGTCGAGATGCTCCCGGGCCGCCATGCCGATGGCGCCCATGGACTCCGGCTCGTCCATCTCGCCGTCGCCGCAAAAGGCCCAGACCTTCCGGTTCGCGGTGTCGGCCAGTCCCCGCGCATGTAGGTATCTCAGGAAGCGCGCCTGGTAGATGGCCTGGATTGGCCCAAGCCCCATGGAGACCGTCGGAAACTGCCAGAAATCCGGCATCAGCCACGGATGCGGATAGGAGGAAATGCCCTTGCCGTCAACCTCGCGGCGGAACCCGAGCAGTTGCGCCTCGCTCAGCCTGCCTTCCATGAAGGCGCGCGCGTAGATGCCCGGCGCCGAATGGCCCTGGAAGTAGATCAGGTCCCCGCCGTGGCCCTCATGCGGCGCGTGCCAGAAATGGTTGAAGCCGATGCCGAACAGCGTGCCGACGGATGCAAAGCTCGCGATGTGGCCGCCCAGTTCGCCATCCCCCTTGTTGGCACGGGCCACCGTGACCATGGCGTTCCAACGCGCGAAAGAACGGATGCGCTCCTCGAGTGCGTGGTCCCCGGGTGAGCGCTCCTCCATGTGAGGTGGAATGGTATTGATGTAGGCAGTCTGCGCCCTGTAGGGAAGATAGGCGCCGGAGCGTCGCGCCTTTTCGATAAGGGCTTCCAGGAGGAAATGCGCCCGCTCGCCGCCCTCCCGCTCGAGCACAGCATCAAGCGCGTCGAGCCACTCCTGCGTCTCCTGGGTATCAGGGTCGTTGGCGGATGAAGAATCCGGCACTGCTGACATGACTTGCTCCTGCTGGGGAGGTCGTTCGAATGCAATCTGGTTCCGGCGCATGTTCGTGCCGTCCCTGCATGCGCTTGCCAGATGGTGCGATTCGCCTCATTGTAACGGAGTCAGCCCCGGGTTCACGCCGGCAAACCCCGCCATCCGGGCCCGCCGCGAAGCTGCAGCCGGCCGCCGCTTCTGCAGATGGTCGAGGTCCAGCGCTTCCTGGCACAGCAGTCCGGCAAGTGGGGGCCTTCCCGTCGCGCCCACCGCGAAAATTGTCGCTTTGTGGACCTGGAAAACGGCGGGATCGCGCCGGGGCGCGCGTAGAATTCGCGCTTCACTCTGCACCGGACGGGCCCCATGACCTCCAACCCCCTGCTCGATTTCAGCGGACTGCCGCGCTTCGGCGCAATCCGCCCTGAACACATCACGCCGGCCGTCGAACAGTTGCTCGCCGAGAACCGCACACTGATCACCCGCCAGACATCGCACGCCGTTCCCGCTACCTGGGCCGGGTTTGTCGCGCCGCTCGACGACGCCGCCGAACGGCTGTCGCGCGCCTGGGGCGCGGTGAGTCACTTGCATGGCTTGCTGGATTCACCGGAACTGCGCGAAGCCTACAACGCCAACCAGCCCAAGGTCGTGCAGTACCACACCGAGGTCGGGCAGAACCTCGCCCTGTTCGAGAAATACAAGGCGCTTGCCGCGTCCACGGAGTTCACGCGGCTCTCGGGCGCGCAGCGGCGCATCATCGAGAACGAACTGCGCGACTTCAGACTGTCGGGCGCCGAACTGCCTGCGGAGAAGAAGCTGCGCTTTGCCGCCATCATGGAAGAGCTGGCGAAACTGGCCACGCGCTTCTCCGAGAATGTGCTCGACGCCACCAACGCGTTTTCGCTGCTCATCGACGACGAGGCGGGACTGGCGGGTGTGCCCGAGGATGTGCGGCTCGCAGCACGCGAAGCCGCGCAGGCCAAGGGCCGCAGCGGCTGGGAGCTCTCCCTGCGCGCGCCCTGCGTGTTTCCGGTGCTGCAGTACGCGGAGGACCGTGAACTGCGCCATAAGCTTTATTACGCCTACCAGACGCGGGCGAGCGAGTTCGGCGAGACCAGGCTGGACAACACGCCCATCATCGCCGACATCCTGCGACTGCGTCGCGAGGCGGCAAGGCTGCTTGGCCATGCCAGCCATGCCGAGGTATCGCTGATCCCGAAAATGGCGCGATCGCCACTCGAAGTGCTGGCATTCCTCGAAGACCTCGCCGACAAGGCGCTGCCGTTCGCCCGGCGCGATTACGCCGAACTCAAGGATTTCGCGGCTGGCGAACTCGGCATCGCCGTCCTCGAGGCTTGGGACATCGCCTACGCCTCGGAAAAGCTGCGGGCGAAGCGTTATGCCTTCTCCGACCAGGAAGTGAAGCAGTATTTCCCGGAGAACAAGGTGCTTGAAGGCATGTTCCGCGTCGTCGAGAAGATCTTCGGCATCCGCGTCGTCCCGGACGAAGTCGAGACCTGGGACGCGGCGGTTCGCTTCTTTCGCCTCGTTGCCGCCGATGAATCTACCATCGGCCGGTTCTACCTCGACCTCTACGCGCGCGAAACCAAGCGCGGCGGCGCATGGATGGACGAGGCGTTGACTCGCCGCCGTACGTCCGCAGGACTGCAGTTGCCAGTCGCCTACCTCATCTGCAACTTCTCCGCGCCAGTCGGCGAATCGAACGGCAGCAAGCGCCCGGCGCTGTTCACGCACGACGAAGTCATCACGCTGTTCCACGAGTTCGGCCATGGGCTGCACCACCTGCTGAGCAAGGTCGACCATGCCGGGGTGTCGGGGATCCACGGCGTCGAATGGGACGCCGTCGAGCTGCCCAGCCAGTTCATGGAGAACTTCTGCTGGGAGTGGGAGGTGCTGTCGCGCATGACGGCGCATGTCGATAGCGGCGCCGCAATGCCGCGTGAGTTGTACGACAAGATGATCGCGGCGAGAAACTTCCAGTCCGGCATGCAGATGGTGCGCCAGCTCGAGTTCTCGCTGTTCGACATGCACCTGTACCACGACTTCGACCCGGACGGCCCGAAGACGCCACTGCAACTCCTCGACGAGATCCGGCAGCGCACGGCGGTGGTCATTCCGCCGGCCTGGAGCCGCTTTCCCAACAACTTCTCCCATATCTTCGGCGGCGGCTACAGCGCCGGCTACTACAGCTACAAGTGGGCCGAAGTCCTCTCGGCCGATGCCTATAGCGCGTTCGAGGAAGCCCGCAGCGGGGACGATGCCGAAGGCGGCGTCCTCAACCCGGTCGTGGGGGCGCGCTTTCGCGATGAAATCCTTGCCGTCGGCGGCAGCCGCCCGTCGATGGAAAGCTTTCACGCCTTTCGCGGGCGCGCGCCCAGCCCGGCAGCCCTGCTGCGTCACAATGGTATGATCACCGCGTGACCCGCTGCTGCCGGATCGCGCGGGCAAATCGCTGAAATTCATGGGGAATCGGGGGCCATCATGCAGCGTGGACTGGCAGTCATCGCGGCACTTTTCCTGAGCGTTGCCGTAGCCCACGCGCAGCAACTGTACCGCTGGGTGGACAAGGATGGCCGCGTCACCTATTCGCAGAATCCGCCCCCGGCCGGCGCTGCCAAGAACGTGCAGCCGCGCAGCCTCGGCAGCGGCAGCACGGTAGAGTCGTCGAGCCTGCCCTATTCGGCGCAGGTGGCGGCCCGCAACTTTCCGGTCACGCTGTACGCCTCGCCGGACTGTGGCGCGCCCTGCGACGATGCCCGCGCCTCGCTGCAGAAGCGCGGCATCCCCATCAAGGAAGTTTCGGTCGCCGACCCCAAGGGCTTCGACACGCTGAAAAGCCTCAGCGGCGGCAAGACGCAGGTGCCGGTGCTGCAGATCGGATCGCGCACGCTGTTCGGTTTCGACGCCGCCGCCTGGAAGAACAACCTTGACGAGGTGGGCTACCCGTCGTCGATTTTCGCGCCGGCGCAGGGCGCGCCTACCGCCGCCAAAGCCGCCCCACGCGGCGGACTGCCGCTTGTGCGCCTGTTTACGCACTCGCAGTGCGGGCAACCTTGCGAGGACGCGCGCGGGTTCCTGAACGGTCGCGCAGTGCCTTTCCAGGAAGTATCCGCCGAGAGTCCGGCAGGGCTCGCTGAAGTCCGAAGGCTCTCGGAAGCCGCGACGGTGCCGCTGCTGGTGATAGGCACGACCGTGCTCGACAGCTTCGATGCGGACCGCTACGAATCGGCGATAACGACAGCAGGCTATCTGCGCCTAGGCGGTTTCCGCCGCTAGAACTGCGCAAAGCGGCTGCCTGGCCGCGAAACCATCCAGCGGCAGTTCCCGGCAATCACCCGTCCAATGATCATTGCTACCTGGAACGTCAACTCGCTGAAGGTACGCATGCCCCACCTGCTCGACTGGCTGCAGAAAACGCAGCCTGACGCCGTCTGCCTGCAGGAAACCAAGACCGAGGATGCCAAGTTCCCGGTTGCCGAGATTGAGGCCGCAGGTTACCGGGTGGCCTACTCCGGCCAGAAGACCTATAACGGCGTGGCCATCCTTTCGCGCAGCGCCACGGCAGACATCCAGGCGGGCATTCCGGGCTTTGCCGACGAGCAG
>VGIE01000139.1 GCA_016867955.1 Betaproteobacteria bacterium | reverse complement strand
CCACGATATGGGCGTGATCGCCGAGACCTGCGACCGGGTGGCCGTGATGTACGCCGGGCGCATCGCCGAGATCGGCCCGGTGCGCGATGTGATCAACCGCCCGGCGCATCCCTATTCGACGGGGCTGATGCGCTGCATCCCGGACATCCATCGCCAGGTCCACGCGCGGCTGCTGCAGATTCCCGGCGCCATGCCGCGCCTCAACGCCATTCCCGCCGGCTGCGCCTACCACCCGCGATGCGACCGGCAATGGGCGCGCTGCGCCAGCGAACGTCCCGGGCTGATGGCGGCGGGCAGCACGCGGGCGGCCTGCTGGCTACATGCGCAGGACGGCAAGGCCGGGGCGGGAGGCGCGTAGTGACGGCCGTCACCGGTGCGGGCGTGGCTGCAGTCGGCAGCGCCGTGCAGGGCGCGGCGCTGCTGGTAGAGGCGCACGATCTCGCCAAGATCTTCGACGTGTCGCCGCCCTGGCTCAACCGCGTGATCGAGGGCGCGCCAAGGCGGCTGCTGCGCGCGGTGGAAGGCGTGGGCTTCGACATCCGGCGCGGCGAAACGCTGGCGCTGGTGGGCGAGTCGGGCTGTGGCAAGAGCACGGTGGCGCGCCTGCTGGTCGGCCTCTACCGCCCGGATCGCGGCAGCTTCCGTTTCGACGGCGAGGACGCGCACGCCGCCTTCGCTCGCCCCGATTGCCGGCAACTGCGCCGTCGCATCCAGATGATCTTCCAGGACCCGTACTCCAGCCTCAACCCGCGATGGCGCGTCGAGGACATCGTCGCAGAGCCGCTGCGCGAGCACGGCATCGCGACTGATCGCGCACGCACGACGGGCGAACTGCGCGAGCGCGTCGTGGCGCTGCTGGCCTCGGTGGGCCTGGCGGCGGACGACCGCGTCAAGTTCCCGCACCAGTTTTCCGGTGGCCAGCGCCAGCGCATCTCGATCGCCCGCGCGCTGGCCACCGAACCGGAGTTCCTGGTCTGCGACGAGCCCACCTCGGCGCTGGACGTGAGCGTGCAGGCGCAGGTGCTCAACATCATGCAGGACCTGCAGCAGTCGCGCGGGCTCACCTATCTCTTCATCAGCCACAACCTCGCCGTGGTGCGTCACATGAGCGACAAGGTCGGCGTGATGTACCTGGGGCGGCTGGTGGAAATGGCGCAGACCGACGAGCTCTTCTCGCAGCCGCGCCATCCCTACACGCGCATGCTGATCGAAGCCGTGCCCAAGCTGGGCAGCGCTGGAGCCGCGCGCGTGCCGGTGCAGGGCGAAGTGCCCAACCCGCTCGACCCGCCCTCCGGCTGCGCCTTCCACCCGCGCTGCCCGCATGCAGACGCGCGCTGCAAGGCCGAACGCCCGGTGCTGCTGGCGTTCGGGGGCGTGCAGGTAGCCTGCCACGCGGTGGCCGAGGGGCGCGTGACCTAGCGCCGGTACTTCGCGTCCATCCTGTTTTGGCCCCGGCTCGGGTCGCATCCCGCGATTCCCCCGCTTCAGCCGCCGGTCAGGCCGATGCCGCTATCATGGGCGCATGAAGTTCATGCGCACCCGCTCGGTCATCGAGCTACGCGAGCGCTACGGCTCCCGATTGAAGTGGGTCGTGCTCGGCACGGCCATGGTGGGCATGATGGCAGCGGTGCTGTCCTCGACCGTGGTGTTCGTCGCGGTGCCCGAGCTGAGCCACCAGTTCAGCGTCGGCCAGGAGCGCGTGCAGTGGGTGTCCTCGGCCTTCATGATCGCGCTGACCCTGGCCATGCTGCTGACGCCGTGGCTGTTGATCCGCTACGGCCTGCGCATCACCTTCCTCGCCTCCATCATCGGGCTCATGGCCGGCGGCATCGGCTGCGCCTTCGCGCCGAATTTTCCGGCGCTGATCGCAATGCGCGTGCTGGAGGGCGCAGCCTCAGGCGTGCTGCAGCCCATCCCGGGCATCGTCATCATGCGCGCCTTCCCGCCCGACAAACAGGGCCGCGCCATGGGCATCTTCGGGCTGGGCGTGGTGATGGCACCGGCGCTGGGGCCGGTGGTGGGCGGCATCCTCATCGAGCAGCTGGGCTGGCGCTCGATCTTCCTCGTGGTGGTGCCGTTCTGCCTGCTCACCATTGCGCTCGTGCAGCGCTACGTCGGCGATGACCCGAGCGTGACGCGCGGGGACAAGCCGCTCGACTGGGTCGGGCTGACCTGGATCGGCGCCTCAACCGTGGCCATCCTCAACGGGCTCACCGACCTCGACAACGCGCCGGTGCTGGCCTGGCAGCAGCTCGGCGCGGGCCTGCTCGGCGCGTTCACCTTCGTGCTCTACCAGCTGCGCAAGGCGGAGCCACTGCTGCAGATGCGCGTGTTCCGCCACCGCCAGGTGACCATGGGGGTGCTGGTGGCCTTCCTCTATGGGTTTGGCATCTTCGGCGTGGGCTACCTCTTGCCGGTGTTCCTGCAGATGGCGCTTGGCTACTCGCCCTCGCAGGCCGGCTGGATGCAGGTCCCCGGCTACATCGCGCTGGGCCTGGTGATGCCGGTGGCCGGACGGCTCACCGACCGCATTCCGCCCCATCGCATGATCACGCTGGGCTCGGGCCTGCTGGTGCTGTCGATCGCCGCCATGGCTTCGGTCGGCCTGGCCACATCCTTCGTAGTTGCCTGCGCGTGGATCACCCTCGGGCGCTTCGCGCTGGGCATCATGTCGCCGGCGCTGAGCGTGGGCGCGGCACGCGGCCTGTCGCGCGAGGAGATTCCCGACGCGATGAGCGTCAACGGCTTCGCGCGCCAGCTCGGCGGCGCCATCGGCGTGAGCATCGTCGGCGTGGTGCTGGAATGGCGCCTGAGCGCCAACGGTGCGGGACTGGTCGACCTCAGCGTAGATGCGGTGCAGCGCACACGTGCTTTCGACCAGACCTTCCTCATCGTCGCGGCGCTGTCGGCGCCGGTGGTGCTCGCCGGCTGGTACATGCGGGCCCGGCTGGCGAGGGGCGCCGCGGGCGGCGGGCGCGACGATTGATCCGAAGTCCGGCGCCGGAGGCCGTTCCATTAAACTACCGTCGGTCAGCGCCGCATCAAGCGAGACGCGCGCGATTCCAACAGGAGAGGCAAATGCGATTCAAGGGCAGGAATGTGCTGGTGACGGGTGCGGCGGGCAACCTTGGCAAGGCGGTGGCGGCAGGGTTCGCCGCCGAGGGCGCCGCGCTGGTGCTGTTCGACATCGACGACAAGACGCTGCGCGCGGCCTTTCCGTCGGGCAACCACCTGCTGGTGCCGGTGAACCTGCTCGAACCGGCCTCGGTGGCCGCGGCCGTCGAGCTGGCGCTGAAGAAGGTCGGCCGCATCGATGTGCTGGCCAACATCGCCGGCGGCTTCCGGATGGGCGACCCGGTGCATGCCACGCCGGTGGACACCTGGCGCCTGATGATCGAGCTCAACGCCGGCACGGTGATGAACATGGCGCGCGCCGTGGTGCCCAACATGCTTGCCCATGGCGGCGGCAAGATCGTCAGCATCGCGGCGACGGCGGGCCTCGGAGGCAAACCGGACATGGGCGCCTACGGCGCCTCCAAGGCGGCGGTGATCCGCCTCACCGAGAGCATGGCGGGCGAGCTGCGCGACAAGGGCATTAACGTCAACTGCGTCATGCCGAGTATCATCGACACGCCGCAGAACCGCTCCGACATGCCGTCCGCCGACCCAAGGAAGTGGGTGGCGCTTGAGGCGCTGGCCGAGGTCATCATGTTCCTCGCCTCGGATGCCGCACGCGCGGTGCATGGCGCGGCGGTGCCGGTGGTTGGGTTGAGCTGAGCTCGCGCCAGAGGGCATCAAGCTGGCGAAAAGTGCCCGGATAATGGCGTGCATCGTCATCGCGCACTAGAAGTCCATTTCGGCAAGGCCCATGCTGTGGTGGGCGGCAGGCAGTCAACACCCGGAGCGGCGCAGGCGCCGCCGGGCCGAATGGAGGTGACCCATGGCTTTCCTGCTGGCGAAGTACGCGCTAACCGCGCTGATCGTGGTGGCGGTCTCGGAGGTGGCGAAGCACAGCGACCGTCTCGGGGCGCTGATCGCCGCGTTGCCGATCGTGACCGTTCTCGTCATGATCTGGCTGCACCTGGAGAATCAGGGCACCGACAAGATCGCGGCCCACGCCTACCTGACGTTCTGGTACGTGCTGCCGACGCTGCCCATGTTCCTGCTCATGCCGTACCCGTTGCACCGCGGCGTCGGGTTCTGGCTGGCGCGGGCCATCGGCGCGGTTGCGACCATGGCCTGCTTCGGCATTGCCGCCGCCGTGGCGTACCGGCTTGGCGTCAGGCTGGTGTGACGGCCGGCGCGGGCGGCGATTCGCTCAGCGGCAGTGCATCGAAGGGGCGCAAAGGCTGCGACGTGGCGGAAATTGCAGTTAGGATATATGTTGGATCGGTATTAGCAGAAGGCACTTCCACTTTTACTTGGCAGTATTCAACAATGGGGGATGAGTGCCATTCCCGTTGGTGATGCTGACCAGCGCAGGCGGCACCGGGGTTTCGGCGAGGACTGTCTGAAGCCTCGCAGAGGGCGAGTTCCGCAGCCGCCAGCGCCGACCAGCGTCGCAGGGAAGTTTCGGCGCTTGCGCCGAAACCGTCACCTCCGGGGTCGCCTTTTCTTGGTTACTTCTCCTGGCGAAGCAAAGGACGTGACCCGACGTCAGGTGATTCAGCTGCGGCCGACAAGAAGGTCAAAGCCGACTCGAGGTCAGGCGAAAAGATGCGACCCGCCGTCAGGCGATACGCAGTTCATCAGGCGCCCCAATCAGGCCTCATTCCGCGGCGCTCCTCCGCAGCGCCTTGATCCGGCCCCGCAGCACCTTCCCCTCCACCCGCTTCTTCTGCGACGAGCGCGTGGGCTTCGTCGGGCGGCGCTTCTTCGGCACGACAATGGCGGCGCGGATCAGGTCCTGCAGCCGGCCAAGAGCGTCGGCCCTGTTGCTGTCCTGGCTGCGCGACTCCTGCGCCTTGATGACGATGACGCCATCGCGCGTGATGCGCTGGTCGCGCAGCGCGAGGATGCGCGCCTTCCATTCCTGCGGCAGCGACGAGGCCTTGACGTCGAAGCGCAGGTGGATGGCCAACGACACCTTGTTGACGTTCTGTCCGCCGGCGCCCTGCGCGCGGATGGCGCTGAACTCGATCTCGTCCTCGGGGATGGCGACGCCCTGTGCGATGGGCAGCATGGCGTGTGGGGCCCCGAGGCCCATCGTGACCTACCTGTTAGCCGGTGCCTGCTCTGCGGCGGGCTTCGGTGCCACGGTGATGTACTCGAACACGCGCACCACCTTCTTCACGCCGCCGATGGCGCGGGCGATCTCGGTGGCGTCGTCGGCCTCCTTGCGGTTCACAAGGCCCAGCAGGTAGACCACGCCGTCCTCGGTCACCACCTTCACGTCGTTGGCCGAGAACTTGTTGGCCGTGAGGAAGGCAGCCTTCACGCGGCTGGTCAGGTAGGTGTCGTTGGAGCGCGCGGCGAAGGAACTCGGGCCGGCGATCTGGAGCTCGTTGACGACGCTCTTCACCTGCGGCACCTGGGCGACGACTTTCTCGACTTCGGTCTTGACGCGGGCCGAGATGGCCTCGCCGGTGAGCAGCACGGTCTGGTTGTAGGCGGTCACGTTGACGTGCGCCTGGTCCTTGACCGCTTCCGAGATGCGGGTGCTGGCCGTCAGCTCGATGCGCTGGTCGCCCAGCATGATCTCGGGCTGGCGGCGATCGGCGGCGACCATGGCTGCGGCGCCGGCGCCGGCGGCGACCACCGGGAAGCAGCCCTGCAGCAGGGGGGTGATCGACAGCGCCAGGCCGAGTGCGGCAAGGCGCAGGGGTGCGGAGGGCTTGGTCATCATTCGGCTCCCAGAAGCATGTAGTCGATGCCATCGCAGAGGCAATGGAGGGTCAGGAGGTGGACTTCCTGGATGCGGCCGGTCTGCGTGTGCGGCACACAGATGTGGACGTCGTCGTCGGCCAGCGCGCGGGCCATTTCGCCGCCGCCCTTGCCGGTGAGCGCGACCACGCGCATGTCGCGCTCGTGTGCGGCCGCCACGGCGCGCAGCACGTTGGCCGAATTGCCGCTGGTGGAGATCGCGAACAGCACGTCCCCGGGGTGGCCTAGCGCCGTGACCTGCTTGGAGAACACCAGGTCGTAGCTGTAGTCGTTCGCAATCGCCGTGAGCGTCGAGGTGTCGGTGGTGAGCGCGATGGCGGCCAGCGCCGGGCGATCGCGCTCGAATCGGTTGAGCAGTTCGCCGGAAAAGTGCTGGGCGTCGGCGGCCGAGCCGCCATTGCCGCAGGCAAGGATCTTGCCGCCGCCCACCAGGCACTTCACCATGGCTTCGATGGCTTCGGCGATCGGGCCGGACAGCGCATCCGCGGACTTGAGCTTGGTCTCCGCGCTGGCGCGAAAGTGGCCGGCGACACGGCCCTTGAGTTCGGATGCGGCGTCTGCCGCATGAACCGGCGCCGTTTTGGCTGAGCTGGATTTGGGC
>VGIE01000138.1 GCA_016867955.1 Betaproteobacteria bacterium | reverse complement strand
CAACCTGCCCAACACGCTGGTCGGCCTGGGCGACGGCGGCGCGCACGTGGACGTGAGCTGCGACGCCGGCTACACCACCTACCTGCTCGGCCACTGGGTGCGCGAGCGCGGCGTCATGAGCCTGGAGGCGGCGGTGAAGAAGATCACCAGCGAGCCGGCCGACTTCCTGGGATTCAAGGATCGTGGCCGCATCACCATGGGCAATGCGGCCGACATCGTGGTGTTCGACGAGGCCAGCGTGGGCTGCGCGCCGAAGCTTGAGAAAGCCAACGACCTGCCCGGGGGCCTCCCGCGACTGATGGTGCGCTCGCAGGGCGTGGACTACACCATCGTCAACGGCTCGGTCGCCTGGGAAAACGGCGTGCTCACCGGCGCGCGCGCGGGCAAGGTGCTGCGCACGTAGGGTGCCCGAGCGCAATCGAGGGCGTGCACCTCAGCAGCGCAGGAAGCGCCCCGACGCCGCCTGCAGGCTGGCATCGTCACGCACCGTGATCTCGCCGTTGACCAACACGGCGCGGTAACCGGTCCCTGCCTGGTAGATCCGTTCCGCGCCGCCCGGCAGGTCGGGGCGCACTTCGATGGGACCGGGGCCAACGCGATCGGGATCGATGACGCAGATATCCGCGGCCATGCCCGGCCGGAGTTCGCCACGGTCATTCAGGCCCAGCAACCGTGCCGGCACGCTGCTCATCGCCGATACCGCCCTTTCCATCGCCAGGACACGGCGCTCTCGCACGAAAGTGGCCAGCACCGCGCTCGGATAGGCATAGTTGGTGATGCTGGTGACATGCGCGCCCGCTTCACCCAGGCCATACAGCAGGCCATCATCGTTGAGGGCATCGGCCATTTCGACCGGGTCGTTGTTCGCCACCGGCACCCGCAGCATCGTCCCGAGATCGTCCGCCATGAGCAGGTCGCACAGCGCATCGACGGGTTCCCGGCCATTCACGGCCAGCTCGATGACGGTGCGCCCGATCATGTCAGGGCGCGTGGGCGATCGACCGATTTCCCACTGGTCGAAGCGCGCGTCGAAGTAGCGCGTTCCGTGGATTCCGGCCGCACGCAGCACATCGCGCGCCTCGCGGCTGCGCAGTCGCGCGACCCGCGCGTCTTGGTTGATGCGATCCCAGTCGGAGAACACCGGCAGCCAGCCCTTGATGATGAGCTGGTAGGACTGCGGCTGATCGAAGCGCAGGCTCGTATACAGCGGCATGGCCAGCGTCTGCGGCACTATGCGCGTGCCCTGCCCCAGCCGCGGGCGAGACCACGCCACGCTTTCCCGCCAGTGGCTGCCCGCCTCGACCAGCAGCGGCGTCCAGGTGAACGTCGCACCTGCCGCCGCCGTCCACTCCGCGTACTTCTCCAGCTCCGCCACCAGCGGAAGCGAATCGACGCTGGCCTTGGTCTTGACGTTGATCTGCCAGATGCGGTCCTTGCACGCCGCCACCAGCTGCTGCAGCTCCCGGTCGTCCGCGTTGCGGCTGAGCACGGCCCGGCCATGGGCGTCCACATGGTTGGGCCCGCGCGAGCTGGCAAACCCGATGGCGCCGTCGGCCAGCGCCCGCTCGAGCACGGCGCGCATCTGTCGCACCGAGTCCGCTCCGGCGCCGGGCTGGCCGGCCGCCTCGCCCATGACGCTGTAGCGCAGCGGCGAGTGCGCCGCATACGAGGCCACGTTCACCCCAAGGCGCAGAGACGACACCGCATCGGCATATTCCGACTAGCTGCTCCAGTTGAATGGCACGGCAATGCTGGTGGCGCTGTAGGGGATTTCCTCCACGCGCTCCAGGCTGCGCAGCATGTACTCCTTGCCGCCGGCCGGGCATGGCGCCACGCCGAAGCCGCAATTGCCGAGCACCACCGTGGTGACGCCATACAGGTTGGAGGGCGCGCACTGCGGATCCCAGAACAGGTGCGCGTCGAGGTGCGTGTGCGGGTCGATGAACCCCGGCGTGACGACGCAACCGGTGGCGTCGATGCTGTCCCGCGCAACGCCGAGTGCAGCGCCGATCGCCGCCACGAGGCCATTGCTGACCGCCACATCGGCACGGCGCGGCGCGCTGCCGGTGCCATCCACCACCATCCCGCCCGTGATCAGCGTGTCATGCATGTGCTGACCTTTGCGCCGCCTCCCCGGCCGCTCAGGAAAACCCGAGCAGCTTGAGGAACTGCTCGCGGCGGCTGGCCGCGCCGGGCTTCGGCGACTGGTAGCCGGCGGAGAGCGCCTTGGTGTCGTACACGCTCACGCTGCCCGGATCGCTGTTGATGATCTTGTTGCCTTCCTCCGTCAGCATGAAATGGGCGAGCAGCCGCCCTGCGGCCGGGCGCCGGGCCTTGCCACGGTGCGTCAGCGCCACGTGGATTTCCACCCCGGTCGAATAGTCGATCGCCACCCAGCCCACGGGCGCGCCCTTGTCCTTGACGGCCTGGATCTGCCCCGGCGTCGCAGGCACCTGGATGCTGCCCTCGCCGGCCGCCAGCGCATTGGTCGAGGGCACGCCGCCGTTGAACTGCCGCCCGTTCTGCGCGCGCAGGCCGGCGAAGAAGGCCTCGCCATACTTGTCCAGGATGATGGTCCAGTAGTCGATGTGCGCATCGGACGAGCGCGGGTTGGTGAGATTGATCTGCCCGTTGAAGCGCGGATGGAGGATGTCGGGCCAGTCCTTCGGCACGTCTTCGCGCCTCACCTTCTCGGTGTTGTAGGCGATCCCCCAGGGGCTGATCTGGATGATGGCCGTCGGCCCGGTCATGAACTGGGCCGGGAATTCGCCGCTAATCAGCACCGGCAGCCGCGCAGCCGACACCGGCTCGATCCAGCCCTTGCGGATGCCCTCCTCGGCATAGCCGACCGAATCGCCGGCCGTGGTGATGACATCGGCAGCGAAGGTGCCGGCCTCGGCCTCGCTGGCATAGCGCTGCAGCAGGCCGGCCCCGGTGAGGCGCAGGAACTGCGCCTTGACACCGTATTTCTTCATGAAGGCATCGCGCACGCGCGTAGCGACATTCTCGGTCGGGCTGGAATAGAACAACACTTCGCCCTCGGCCCTGGCGGCCTTGATCAGCGCCTCCAGTTCCTGCGCGGCGGCCTGCGGATTGGCTGGCGGCGCCTTGGGCGCCCCTGCCTTCGCCGCCTGCGCCAGTGCACCGGTCGGCAACCCCAGCGCCAAGACGCACATGGCCGCCGGCATCAGCTGGGCCAGCCTGCCGAGCGCATTGCGCAGTCCCGCGAATTGTTGGTGCATGATTCCCACTGTGATGGACGTTCGATCGATGGTTCAGCGTGGATGCGACTGCGGTGGGTGCAATGCTCCTACCGCCCGCAACCGGCGTCAAGCGCAACCTACCGAAATTGTTCGACGCGCGGCCGTCCATGCGGCGCGGCCAAGCGCCCTGGTGCGGGAGCGGACAGCCGCTGGCCGTCGTTGCAGCCGAGCATACCCATGCGCGCCCGTGTGCTCATGGCGCTGCAGGGACTGATGAGCCCGCCATCAGGGTAATATCCCGCGCTCGTACCGCTTATGATCAGGAGACCACCATGGCCCGCACCGGCATCGACAACCTCGAGGACCTCAAGCCCCTGAAGCTGGACGCGGAGGCCAGAGCCCGTCTCCTAGCCACCCAGACCGAGTGCACGTTCATTTTCGCCGCCGCCTCGGGCTGGCCGCGCGGCGTGATCATGAGTTTCATGCACGAAAAGGACAGCTTCTGGTTCACCGCCACCACCGACCGCGCGCACGTGAGCTCGCTCGCCGGCGACCCGCGCGTGAGCCTGGTGATCTCCAGCGCCGGCACCGAAACCACCGGGCGCCAGATGCTGGCCATCCGCGGCGTGGCACTCGTCTACAAGGACCGCGAGACCAAGGACTGGTTCTTCCCGAAGTTCGCGCAGCGCCTCGCGCCCAAGGACCCGGCCTCCTTCATCCGTTTGCTCGACAGCGAGCACCGCGTGGTGATCGAGGTGCGGCAAGTTGCAGTGTCGGCGAGCCACGACTCGCGCAAGATGCCGGGCGACGGCCGTGGGCTCGGCGTGAAGCCGGGTGCTGCAGCGTCCGGCCAATAGCCGGGGCAACCGTGCCCCACTGACAGATTCCATCACCACAGGAAGACGCTTTCTCATGAAGACACTGTTTGCCGTCGCGACCATCGTCCTGGCAGCGATTGCCCACGCCTCCGAATCCAGGATCGCCAAGACCGCCTCGGGCATCGAAATCACCACCCTCAAGGAGGGCAGCGGCGCCAGCCCCAAGCCCGGCGACACGGTGAAGGTGCACTACCGCGGCACGCTCACCGACGGCAAGGAATTCGACAGCTCCTACAGCCGCGGGCAGCCGGCTTCGTTTGCGCTCAACCGCGTGATTCCGTGCTGGACGGAAGGCGTGCAGTCCATCAAGGTCGGCGGCAAGGCGAAGCTGCTCTGCCCACCGGCCCTTGCTTACGGCAGCCGCGGCGTGCCGGGCACGATCCCGCCGAATTCGCCGCTGGTGTTCGAAGTGGAGCTGCTTGAAATCGCGAAGTAGGCGGCGTGATCTGCCGGCGGCGATCCGCCGCGGGATCGGCTGGCGTGCTGCGTCGTACGGCTTAGTCGCATGCGGCGCAATGAGTATCGCGAATTGCACGTGCCGGGCGTGAAGGCGCCATGACCCACCTGCAGACACTCGTTGTCCTGGTGTCCCTGTCGAGCATCGGCGCGACCACCGCGCGTTTCGCCGTGCTGGTGAGCGCGGCGCAGGCAGGCGCTCCGGCCACCACGGTGGGGCTGCTGGCCGGGCTGTTCGCCGGCGCCGGCGCGCTCGCGTCGGTGCCCGCCGGGCGCATGATCGACCGCTTCGGCGTGAGACGGCCGCTACTCTACAGCGCCGCCCTGCTCGTGGTTTCAATGAGCCTCGGCGCCTTCTGGCGCGGACTGCCGATGCTGGCGGCAATCGTGCTGCTCTCGGGTCTCGCCTTCAACATCATGGTGATCGCCTTCGCGCGCCTGGCGGGCGATCTCGCAGCCCCGGAGCGCCGCACGGAAGCCTTCGGCATGCTGGGTTTCGGTTACTCCACCTCGCTGCTGGCCTCGCCGATGATCGCGGGGTTTTCCATCGATCTCTTCGGCTTCACTGCCGCCTTCGTTCTGTTCGCAATGGTCCCGCTGGGGTCCTTTGTAATGGTGTGGACAGATCGACTGCCCTGGTCGCCTGCGGCTGCGGCGCAGGCTGCGCATGGCAATCCCGATGCAAACGCCGCTGCTGCAGCGCCGGAACGCGTCGGCGCCCTGGGATTGCTGCGCGCGCCGGCCATGCGGCGCCTGTGGGTGTGCTGCGCCATGTTCGAGGCGGGCTGGATGGGCTTTACCTTCTTGCTGCCCATCGTCGGCACGCAGCTGGGCTTCAGCGCCTCGCGCATCGGCCTGATCGCCGGAGCCGCCGGTTTCATGCTCTTCCTTACGCGTGCCTGCCTGACGCCGCTGCTGCGGCGATTCACGCCGTGGCAGCTGCTGATCAGCGGCCTCGCGCTAGGCTGCGCCGGATTCACCGGCCTCGCCTTTGCCGACGAGTTCCTGTGGATGGCGGTGTGCGGCGGCCTGCTCGGCGCAGGACAGGGCGCCTGCAGCCCCATGCTGTCGGCGCTGATCTACGAACATTCGCCCGCACATGAAAAGGGTGCAGCGATGGCAATGCGCACGCTGATCAGCAACGCCTCGCAATGCACCACCCCGCTCATCGCCGGCGCGCTGACCTCGGCAATCGGCGTGGCACCGGTGTTCCTGCTGCTCGCCGCAGGCATGGCCGGCGCTTCCTGGACTTCGCGAGGGCGCTGGGCGGGGCGGCACAGCAAGGCTGGCTGAGCGCGACATCGGGCACAGGGACGCAGCCGCGGGCGAGGATGGCCGTTACCGCGCCCGGCCGGTGCCGGTGCTGGCCAGGCAGATCCACGAGCCCTTCACGGCCCTGCGCTCCGCGTGCGGCGACCGGCTCGCGGGCCGCGCCGGCGACTGGCTGCTGCAGTACGCGCCGGGCGACTGGGGTGTGTGCGAGCAGGCGCGCTTCGCGGCGATCTACCGCAGGGCGGAATGACCGACCCGCGCGAGCGCCTCGCTGGAGCATTCCATCCGGGCCGAACCACCTTGCTCGGCTGACCGCTTCCGTTTGAACGTCCGCGGTGTTATTCAGCTACTGCCGTTCGATCCCCGCCGCATCGACGAGCTTCGTCATCAGCGCGATTTCGTCGGCCACCCGCTTCTGCGTCTCCTCGACCGTCCAGGTGGGCAGGGTGCGGTTCTCCGCGATATAGCGCTTGCGCAATTCGGGCTTGGCAGGATCGCGCGCAGATCGGCGTTTATCTTGCCGGTGATGGCCACCGGTGTCTCCGCCGGGGCGAACAGCCCCACCCAGCTCGAATGCGTGAATCCGGTTGACCTGACTGGCTTTTTCTGTGCCAGGTTGAATGTTGTATTTTTCAACTTGGAAGAAGGGGTCTACGAATGGCGAACAAGAAGCACGGCCCGGGGCAGGCGGT
>VGIE01000137.1 GCA_016867955.1 Betaproteobacteria bacterium | reverse complement strand
TGCGTGCCAACGGTGCGAGGTCCTGCTGAAGGAAGGTCAGCATGCCACCGTCGCCCGTCTTCAGATGCTTGATGGCCTGGAAGCTGTATATGGTGAACTCCGACAGGGCGCCGACCGGCCTGCCGGCATAAGTTGCGCCGAGTGCATACGCGGCATCCTCGATCACCGGAATCCCGTACTCCCCGGCGATGCTGCGAATCTCATCCATGTCGTAGGGGAGACCACCGTAATGCACGCAGGCGATGGCGCGTGTGCGCTCCGAAATCCTGCGCCGGAGGTCCTGCGTGGAGATATTGAGCGTGTCCGGAGCAACATCGACGAATTTCGGCTTGGCACCAATGTAGAGCAGCGGCATGCTGGTGGCGGTACAGGTGAACAGTGGAACGAGGACTTCGTCACCCGGCTTGATGCCGGCGAGCAGATAGGCAAGATGGAGCGCGTCGGTTCCCGACCCGGTTGACACGCACGGGCCAGGCTGTGCAAACTGCGTCCGGAATCGCTCCTCGAACAGATCGACCTTCGGGCCCTGTCCGATCCAGTGGCCGTCCAGCGTGTCGCAGACATACTCCTTCGCCTTCCTCGGCACATGCGGGTGAAAGAGCACGATGCCTTCCTCGGTCGACATCAGCGGAAGGTCGTTTTTCCTCTCTCTGGCCATGATCAATCCTTCCAACGGGAAAATCGAGTTCAGGGTCGCAACTTCAATCGCGGACTACCTGTTCCTTCGTCGCCTGCGCAACGCGGTGCGCCAGCAGCTGACCAACGATACTGCGAAACTGGGTTACCTGCGACAGTTCCGCTTTTATATCAGCAGGCCCGCGGGACTGGAAATCCACATTGCATGGCTGCGCGGGCGCCGCGCCGGTTACCTGCTGCTGCGCCGGGCCG
Source organism: Betaproteobacteria bacterium (assembly GCA_016867955.1). Lineage (GTDB taxonomy): Bacteria > Pseudomonadota > Gammaproteobacteria > Burkholderiales > SG8-39 > CAIYPG01. Next base: position 5,639 of record VGIE01000137.1, on the reverse strand, counting down.
AAGGGACATGCTACGTGACCGAGGCGGTTGCGAAGCGCTTTCGACGCCAGGGAATCGGGCTGGCCATGGTCCGCTTTGCCATCGGGCGTGCCGCCGAACTGACCGCCGAAATACGCGCTTCGAACACGGTGTCCATCGAATTGCATCGCGCGGCCGGGTTCTACCCCCTGGCTCTCGACGGAGCGATTGTCACGTACCGGTACCGCCGGTCCGGCGCAACCACAGCCTGACGTCTCGGGCGAAATCCTCCGGCCGATAGTTATGGTGCGCACTCGAGTCCCCCGACTTGCGCGTCCCCTTGCGAAAATGCACGAAGAATGGCTGCCCGCCGTACGAGTACTCTTCCGGACGGAGCGGGTTCGGGCAATCCGCAAAATCATCCGGAATCCGCAGAACCCTGTGGCAGCTGTCGGTTCGCTCGAGTACGCCGTACCGAAGCCGATGCTGCGCGATCATTTCCGCTACCCGCGTACCGGTATGGAGAAGCGCGAAGGATCCGACGGGCATGCCGAATATTTCGCTGTCAGCGGGAGTCGCGATGAAGCGGATGGCGATGGCTCGCGGATCTCCATACAGGGCTTCGAAGGTGCACAGCACGCTGCTCAGCGGCCTGATCACCTCGGGCGAATACGCTATCAGGATGCAATTGGGCTTGCCTTGGTACTTCATCGTCCTGATGTTGCCAGCGGGAAGGGAGAATTCGACGACGTGCAAATCCGAATAGGGGGCGCCAAAAAAGGCGAGCTTCTGCCTTTCAATCTGCTCGACGAGGACCTCATCCCAGTCCGGCAGCACGAATGCGCCATCGAAGTCGCAAAGCACGGCGATGCCATCCGCTTTGCCGGCGTACAGCGCATTGATGCAGCGGGAATGCGTCACCGAGTTGTGGTGCATGAATTTGGCGGTCTCCCGCGGCACGACATGGACCCGCTCGATCGGGAGCGCGAAGGAGCTGTCCAGCAGCAGCTGCCGCTGTTCCTCGCCATGGCAGGTGCAGTGCACCGCGACATCATTTCCGCCCGACTGCGGCAGCGCGGCGGACTCAAGCAACAATTCGAGAAGTGCCGTGCCGCCGTCAGGAACGGAGATGCCGAGCGTGAGTTTCACGGGGCGGAATCCCCGGGACATGCCCTCAACGCCCTTCCGGCAGCGGTCCCTTGCGGGACTGGACGAGGATGTCGCCCGCGTGCGTTGCGAAGCGCCCGGATTTGCGATCCGCAAAGAAATGCCTCAGCGTCGAAGTGATGGTGCGGAAGGCGAGATCGTCCCAGGGGATCTCGTCTTCGCGGAACAGGGCCACTTCCAGGCTCTCGGTGCCGGGGCCGAAATCGAGGTCGAGCAGGCGCGCGCGGTAGAAAATGTGCACCTGGTTGGCATGCGGCACCGACAGCATGGTGTAGAGCCCGCCCAGTTCGATGCGCGCATTGGCCTCCTCGAGCGTCTCGCGAATCGCCGCGGCCCCGGTGGTCTCGCCCAGCTCCATGAATCCGGCCGGCAGCGTCCAGTAACCGTGCCGCGGCTCGATGGCCCTGCGGCAGAGCAGGACCTTGTCCTCCCATTCCGGGATGGCGCCGATGACCATCAACGGGTTCTTGTAGTGGACGGTCCCGCAGTTGTCGCAGACGTGGCGCGGCTTGTCGTCGCCGGCGGGAATGCGGATAATGACTGAGGCGCCGCAGTTCGAGCAGAAGTTCATGGTTGTGCGTCGTTCGGAGTCACATCCGCTGATTGCACTCGTCACAATGATACGCGACGCCGCGGACCGGCGTGTCGGTTGCCAGCACCGGGCCGCGGGTGCGACTCGTGCATTGCGGTTTGTCGCCGCGTTCGCGACGCTATAATTTGGAGGTGAAATCGCGCTTGGCACTCTGCTTGCTTCTGCTTCGATGCGGCTCATGCTGAGCGAATCGGCGAACAGCCTGCTCGACGCTGCGGCTCGGAACAGCGAGCCCGCCGCACACGCCGCACTGCTTGTGCAACTGGTGCAGACCCCGGGATTTGACGATGCGGACTGCCGAGCGTGCGCGCGTGTGCTGGCGAAGTGCTCGGCGCCTGGTGGGTCGGGCTGGGGATTTCCCAGGAGGCATCCGATCGTCGCAAGGAGGCGCTGAGCGCATTCAAGCGCGCCTACGCCACCGGCGACCTGAGCCAGGAGCTGATTGCCTACGTCGACCAGCGAATGCGCGTCCTGCAATAGTCCGCAAGGCGCCGAGGCGCGCAGGTAACGGGCGGCCACGGGCGGTATCCAAGAGAAACATCGCAGCGGCCGCCACGGGAACCCGCCATGCCGGATCGATATCGCGAAATCTACGACGCCTTCCGCTGGGAGGTGCCCGCGCGTTTCAACATGGCGCATGCCTGTTGCCGGCGTCATGCGGATGACTCCGGTCGCATCGCGTTGTACTGGGAAGACGAGGCGGGCGCCTCGGCCGTGCTCAGCTATCGGCAACTGCTGCGGCAAGCCAACCGCCTGTCCAATGCCCTGGCAGCGCTCGGGGTCGCGCGCGGTGACCGCGTGGGCATCGTGCTCGCGCAGCGCCCGGAAACCGCCATCGCGCACATGGCCTGCTACCAGATGGGTGCGGTCGCCATGCCGCTGTCGGTGCTGTTCGGGCCGGAGGCGCTCGAGTACCGGCTGCGGGACAGCGGGGCGAGCGTGGTGCTGGTCGAACCCGCGTCGCTGGAGAACCTGGCGCGGGTTCGCGAGCGCCTGCCCGAACTCAGGCATGTGATCGCCATCGCCGGCGCCCGCGACGGCGGCACGCAGGCCTGGGACGCGTTGCTGGCGCGTGCGGCCGACTCCTTCACGCCCTGCGACACACTGGCGCGGGACCCCGCGGTGCTGATCTATACCAGCGGCACGACCGGGCCGCCCAAGGGCGCGCTGATGCCGCAGCAGGTGATCCTCGGAAACCTGCCGGGGTACATCCATTCGCACGACGGTTTTCCGCAGCCCGGCGACCTGTTCTGGTCGCCGGCGGATTGGGCATGGACCGGCGGGCTGATGGATGCCCTGCTGCCGACGCTCTATCACGGACATCCCCTGGTCGGCTTCAGCGGCCGCTTCGATCCCGATCGCGCATTCCACCTCATGGAGAAGTACGCCGTGCGCAACGCCTTCCTGTTCCCCACGGCGCTGAAGATGATGATGAAGGCCGTGCCCCAGCCGGCGCAGCGCTTCAGGCTCGATCTGCGCTCGCTGATGAGCGGTGGCGAGTCGGTCGGGGAGACGGTGTTCGAGTGGACGCGCCGCGCGCTCGGCGTAATCGTCAACGAAATCTTCGGGCAGACCGAGATGAACTACCTGACCGGCAATTCTCACACCCTGTGGCCGGCCAAGCCAGGCTCGATCGGGCGGCCGTATCCGGGCCACCGCGTCGCCGTGATCGACGAGGCGGGCCGCGAACTGCCGGCGGGGGAGATCGGCGAGATCGCCGCGCTCGACGACGGCGACCCGGTGTTCTTCCTGGAGTACTGGAAGCAACCCGAGGCCACGCGCAACAAGTACACCGGGCGCTGGTGCCGCACCGGCGACCTCGCGCGGCGCGACGAGGACGGCGACTTCTGGTACCAGGGGCGCGCCGACGACGTGTTCAAGAGCGCCGGTTACCGCATCGGGCCCGCGGAGATCGAGAACTGCCTGCTGAAGCATCCGGCGGTCGCGAACGCCGCGGTGGTGCCCAGCCCCGACGCCGAGCGCGGTGCGCTGGTGAAGGCCTTTGTCGTGCTGACGCCCGGACATGCCGGTAGCGTGGAACTGGCGGCCGAGTTGCAGGCGCACGTGCGCGGCCGCCTGGCACACTATGAATACCCGCGGCTCATCGAGTTCATCGAAGCGCTGCCGATGACGACCACCGGCAAGGTGCAGCGGCGCGTGCTGCGTCTGCGCGAGGCGGAGCGCGTGAAGCAGGGTTGAGTTGGCAGCGTCGGGATGAAGGTACAAAGCCGGGCCTGCGAAGACCGCAGGACAGACAGGCAGGAAACGGAGAAGAGGCATGGGATTGCTGGACGGAAAGACCATACTGGTCACGGGCACGACATCGGGCATCGGCAGGGCCGCCTTCGAGCTGTTCGCGCGCGAGGGGGCGAAGGTGTTGGGCACGGCGCGACGCGAGGCAGAGGGGCGTAGAGGCGTGGAAGTGGTCCGCCAGGCAGGCGGCGAGGCGGATTTCCTCGCCGCAGACCTCACGCGGCAGGCCAATGTCGACCGGCTGTTCGCCTGGATCGAGGACACGCATGGCGGACTCGATGGCGCCCTGAACAATGCCGCCATGACGCAGGAATTCTTCCTGCTGCCCGACACGCCGGCGGACGTCTTCGAGCAGATCTTCTCCATCAACGTTCGCGCGACCTGGATGTGCCTGGCGCACGAGATGTGCATCATGCGCGCGGCCCGCAAGGGGGCGATCATCAACATGGGTTCGATTGCCGGCGTGCGCGGCTTTCGCGGCCTGGCCGCCTATACCGCGAGCAAGCACGCAGTGGTCGGGCTAACCAAGTCCGCGGCGCTGAACATGGCCGAGTTCTGCGTGCGGGTGAACTGCGTCTGCCCCGGCACCACGCGCACCGAGATGATGGAGATGCAGATGCTAACGCGCCCGGGTGGCGAGGAGGGCACCTTGAGGACCATCCCGCTCAACCGCATCGCCAAGCCAGTAGAGCAGGCCGAGGCGGCGGCCTGGCTGCTGTCGGACCGGGCGGGTTTCGTCACCGGAGATGTGATCGTTTCAGATGGCGGGAGCACTTTGAGGTGACACAGCGTGGCCGGCTCCGTGCATGACACGGAGTGGCGACGGCGTCCGTCGCGGAAATCCGGCCATTGCCGATGGTGTGCCGGTCGCCCCTGCCGGCAACGTGGCGGCAGCAGCGCCGCGACCAGAGCAGGGCGCCGCAGGGGTCAAGACCCGGCGATGGACCCCAGCACTTTCTTCAGCAGGGCCTGCCCGATGTGACGCGCATTGCCGTCATCGGTGCCGAATGTGGAAAAACTCTGATGCGCCGGCAACCAGCGGAAAATTTCGAAAGTAGGGATGTAGCGGATTTCCGGAAACGACTTCAGGACTGCATGCAGGGCCGTGCGCAGCTGTGATTTGGACACGCAATCGGCCTCCTCTACGGACGCAAAGCCGTCCCCCCGGTATCCGAAGATCGGGACCGGTGAGATGGACGCCAGGATCCGTGCGTTCGTGTGGGCCTGCAACAGGCCAAAGATGCTTTCGATATGCCTGACCGTCTCGTCGATCGATTCCTCCACCAGCGCCGTGCGCCTTCCGGCGTAGAGCGTTGGTGTGCCGTCCAGTTCGAGGTGGAAGATATTCCCCAGCGTGAAAATGATGTCGCTCGCGCGTTGAAACTCGGATTTCAGAGACGAGAAATCCAGCCCCGATACGGCCTGCAATTCTTGCGACACGTTGCTCTCTTCGCCGCAAAAGATGCGACGTAGCAGCTGGTCGTTGTTGAAGGGGGAATTCACGTCCTCGGCAATGACCATGGTGAAGACGGAGCATCCTTTCTCGCGCAGCACGCGACCGATGTTTACCGCAAAGCACGACCCGAACGCCAGCAGCCTGCCAGCCGCGGCATTCGCGAAGAGATTCCGGCGTGCTCCAAGCAGCATCTCCGCCCTGGCGCCGAACGCG
>VGIE01000136.1 GCA_016867955.1 Betaproteobacteria bacterium | reverse complement strand
CCGGGATGCGGATTTTCAGCGAGGGGAAAGCGCCTATGACCTGTGGCGGTGCGATCCAAACAAGAAAGGCGTGCTTGAAGGAACGCTCGGTCCGCTTGCCGAAGGACCGTTCTACGCGGTCGAGGTCCACAGCGGCACCCTCGGGACCAAGGGTGGGCCGCAAATCGATGCCGATGCGCGGGTCATCGATATCGACGGCGCGCCGATTCCCGGGTTGTACGCCGCGGGCAATGCCATGGCATCGCCCTTCGGAATGACCTACTGCGGTCCAGGCGGTTCGCTCGGTCCCGCCATGGTGTTCGGATATCTTGCCGGGCGCCATGCGGCGGGCCACGCCATCAAAGGCTGATCGGGACGGAGATCGCCATTCGGCAGCGCCGGACGAGGAGAACGTCGCAGTCTTCCGCGCGGATGCCCATGATCCTTCCCCGCGCAGATCGATCTTCTAGCGGCCACGAATCCGCTGCAGCGCATCCGCCACCCGATCCACGGCGACAATCTCGATGCCCTCGATGCTCTGCTTCGGCAGGTTGGCTTTCGGGATGATGGCCTGGGTGAAGCCGAGCTTGGCGGCTTCCTTGAGGCGCTCCTGGCCGCGCGGCGCCGGGCGCACTTCACCGGCAAGACCGACTTCGCCGAACACCGCGAGCTTGGCGGGCAGCGGGCGATCGGTGAGCGAGGACACGATGGCCAGCAGCACGGCCAGGTCCGCCGCCGGCTCGCCGATCTTCACGCCGCCCACGGCATTCACGAACACATCCTGGTCGTAGCAGGCGATGCCGGCGTGGCGGTGCATCACGGCTAGCAGCATGGCGAGGCGGTTCTGCTCCAGGCCCACCGACAGGCGGCGCGGGTTGGGCGCGTGCGAGGCGTCCACCAGCGCCTGGATTTCCACCAGCAGCGGGCGCGTGCCCTCCTGCGTCACCAGCACGCAGGAACCGGCCACCGGCTTCTCGTGGGTCGAGAGGAAGATTGCCGAGGGATTGGCCACGCCCTTCAGGCCGCGCTCGGTCATGGCGAACACGCCCAATTCGTTCACCGCGCCGAAGCGGTTCTTGAACGCGCGCACCAGGCGGAAGCTCTGGTGCGTGTCGCCCTCGAAATACAGCACGGTGTCGACGATGTGCTCCAGTACGCGCGGGCCGGCCAGCGCGCCGTCCTTGGTGACATGCCCCACCAGCACGGTGATGGTGCCACTTTGCTTGGCAAATCGTGTGAGCTGCGCCGCGCATTCGCGCACCTGCGCCACCGACCCCGGTGCCGAGGTCAACGCTTCCGAATACACGGTCTGGATGGAATCGATGACCGCGATCGCCGGTCGCGCCGCGTCCAGCGAAGCGAGGATCTTCTCCAGCTGGATTTCGGCCAGCAGGTCGAGGTGCTCGGAATGCAGTGACAGCCGCTGCGCGCGCATCGCCACCTGCTCGGCCGATTCCTCGCCGCTCACATAGAGCGCGCGGGTGGTCTGGCTCATCGCCGCCAGCGACTGCAGCAGCAGCGTGGACTTGCCCACGCCGGGGTCGCCGCCGATCAGCACCACCTGCCCCGCCACCAGCCCCCCGCCCAGCACGCGGTCGAACTCCGCCACGCTGCTCGAGAGGCGCGGCGCCTCCTTCGCGCTCACCTCGGAGAGCTTCTGCACTTTCGCTGTGCCGGCCAGGCTGGCGACGCCGGCGAAGCGGCTCTTCGCGGCGGTGGATTCGGCAATCGACTCGACCAGCGTGTTCCACTGCGCGCAGCCCGGACACTGGCCCTGCCAGCGCGGTGCCGTAGCGCCGCACTCGGCGCAGGAATAGACGGACTTCGCCTTCGCCATGGCTCTAGGGTCTGTCAACAATCATCGCGCGAGCTGCGTTGCAGCGCAAAGCGGATGGATGCAAGGCGCGAGGCCGCGGCCATGGCGCTGCCATGGCGAGCGCCGAGCAACGCTGCTGACGCCGCTTCGGGCGGCAACCCTCCGGGACGCGGCCCTGAGCAACGGCCGGCGGCCGTTGCGGGCCACATAAAGTCCGCAGTCGCAAAGCGACTGTTTGGGACCCCGATACGCCGTCGTTCGTTGCCTGCAGGCACCCGGCCTGCCGCGCTCCTCTCGCCTAGCCTTGGGCTCAAATGGCCTCCGTCGCACTCGCGTGCTGATTGTTGACAGACCCTATCCCATCACATCCACGGGCACGCGCGGAGCCAGCGCGCAGAGCAGCTCGTAGCTCACCGTGCCGGCGGCGTTGGCCACTTCGTCGGCTGACAGACCGTCCCCCCACAGCGTGACCGGCGTACCAGTTCCTGCCTGCGGCACGGGCGAGAGGTCGGCGAAGATCATGTCCATGGACACCCGGCCCACGGTGCGCGTGCACGTGCCGCCCACCAGCACCGGCGTGCCGATCTGGTCGCTGCCCGGCGCGTGGCGCGGGTAACCGTCCGCGTAACCGCAGGCGATGATGCCGATGCGCATGTCCTGCCTTGCCGTATAGGTCCCGCCATAACCGACGCGGTCGCCGGGCCTCAGGGTCTGTACGGCGATGATTTCGCTCGACAGCGTCATTACCGGCTCGAGCCCGAAGTGCGCCGCATTGAACGCGGGTTCGTCGGTAAATGGCGTGCAGCCGTAGAGCATGATGCCCGGACGCACCCAGTCGGCATGCGTCTCCGGGTAGCGCAGGATGGCGGCGGAGTTGGCCATGCTGATCGGCAGCTGCGCGCCAAGGCCCGAGCGTTTCCCGGCCTCCACCAGCACGGCCATCAGCCGGGCGTGCTGCTCTGTCACCCCCGTGGGGCCGTCGGCGTCGGCGAAATGCGTCATCACGGTGATGGCGCCGGCATTGCTGCAGGCGCGCAGCCGCTGCAGCGCGGTCGCGAAGTCCTGCGCCGACAGCCCGAGGCGGTTCATGCCGGTGTTCAGCTTGAGATAAATGTCGATGGGCGCCGCGCCCTTCACGCCCGGCGGCGGCGCCGCCTCCAGCATCGCCACCTGCTCGAGTGAGTGCACCACGCTGCAGAGCCGATGCCGCGAATACAGCGCCAGCTCGTCGGCGCTGAAGAAACCCTCGAGTAGCAGGAGGGGCTTTGCGATGCCCGACTCGCGCAGCTGCACGGCAGCGTCAAGCTCGAGCAGGGCGAGGCCGTCCGGTCCGGCAGGGCTGGCCGCCGCGAGCACGGGCAGCATGCGCAGCAATCCATGGCCATAGGCGTCGGCTTTCACCACCGCCCAGATGCGAGAGGCGGGCGCGTGCGCGCGCACCACGCCGATATTGTGCGCCAGCGCCGTCCTGCGAACGGTAGCTCGCAATGGCCGCATCAGCGCATCTCCTTGGAGGGCAATCGTCTGGCAAGTGCCAGGGCGCCTGACGGCGTCGCCGTCAGGCGCCCTGGCCTGAGGGAGCACAAGGGGCTGTTCCCCCTCGCATTGCTGGATACGTCCGGAACCATGCGGCGATTTGACCATAACCGCCTGATCACAGCCAGTTTCCGGTGCCTTTATCCGCCGCAACGCCTGACGAAACCGGCGGTTGTCCATGGTATAAAGCAGGCCTTGCTGGAGGACCGGAAACACATTGCTGCCAATGCATCGGCAGCGACACTCAAGGACGCTTGCAGACCACGCAGACAGTGGCGCCGCCAACCCTCGGGCAGCACGAGGGCGGCGGAAATAAACCGACGACAGGGACACCCTGTGCGCAATGCCAACTCGCCCGACGCGGAAGAGCACCTGATCCCATGAAGCGCGGTTTCTATACCATCATGGGGGCGCAGTTCTTTTCGTCCCTCGCGGACAACGCGCTGCTGATCGCTTCGATCGCCCTGCTCGCCGAGCTGCACGGGCCGGCGTGGATGACGCCGCTGCTGAAGTTCTTCTTCACCGTGTCCTATGTTTCACTGGCCGCCTTCGTCGGCGCCTTCGCCGACTCGATGCCCAAGGGACGGGTGATGTTCTATACCAATGGCATCAAGATCGCCGGCTGCATGATGATGTTCTTCTACAACCTGCTGCTGATCCCGGGTCTGCCCGACTACGCCACCGTCGTCATCGCCTACGCCGTGGTCGGCCTGGGCGCCGCGGCCTACTCGCCGGCCAAGTACGGCATCCTCACCGAACTGCTGCCTCCGGCCCAGCTGGTGGTCGCCAACGGCTGGATCGAGGGCCTGACGGTGCTGTCCATCATCATCGGCACCGTGCTGGGGGGCGCCCTCGTCAGCCCGGCGGTATCCACCGCGCTGCTCTCCGTCGACATCCTGCCTATCAACACCGGGGTCGACACCCCCGCCGAGGCGGCCATCCTGATCATCGCGGTGTTCTACATGATCGCCGCGATCTTCAACCTCTACATCCCGGACACCGGCGCGCGCTACGAGGCCCAGAAGCCCAACCCCATCACCCTGGCCAGGCATTTCTGGCACTGCCAGACGACCCTGTGGCGCGACAAGCTCGGCCAGATCTCGCTCGGCGTCACCACGCTGTTCTGGGGCGCCGGTGCAACGCTGCAGTTCATCGTGCTGCGCTGGGCGGAGAGCCATCTGAGCCTGCGCCTGGACAAGGGCGCCCTGCTGCAGGGCGTCACCGCCATCGGCATCGCGCTGGGCGCGGTGGTGGCGGCGCGCTTCATCCCGCTCAAGCGCTCGCTGTCGGTACTGGGGGTCGGCGTCGCCATGGGCATGGTGGTGATGACCATGACACTGGTGTCATCGATGCCGCTGGTCTACGGCCTGCTGATCCTGGTCGGCGCACTGGCGGGATTCTTCGTGGTGCCGATGAACGCGCTGCTGCAGCATCGCGGCCACGTGCTGCTGTCGGCAGGCCACTCCATCGCCGTGCAGAACTTCAACGAGAACATCTCCATCCTGGTGATGCTGGCGCTCTACTCGGTCATGATCAAGGCCGACTTCCACATCAACACCATCATCATCATCTTCGGGGGCTTCGTCTCGCTGACCATGCTGGCCGTGATCAAGCGCTACCACCACAACCAGTCGCAGAGCAATGCGCTGCACCTGATCGGGATGGAAAAGCACTAGGATCTGCCAACGATCATCCCGATATCCTGTCAGGATTCATCCTGTCAAGCTCATAGCAGCAATGGCTCGTTAGGTAATTCGTCAGGATTGACCGATCCGGGAGCGGCCGGAAAATGGGTGGCCAGCAGGTCGCCCGCCGCCTGCAGTCCGGCCAGCGCGCCCTCCTCGAAGCGGCGCGCCGCGAAGCGGCGCTGCATCTCGCCACAGATGACCTCCCAGGCCTGCGCGCCGACGCGGGCATGGATGCCGCGGTCGGCGACGATCTCCACCGCACGATCGGCCAGCAGCACGTAGACCAGCACGCCGTTGTTGGCTGCAGTGTCCCAGACGCCCAGGCGCGCGAACAGCTCCACCGCGCGCTCGCGCGCCGTCTGCCCGCGCAGCAGTTGGCCGGGCGCGAGTCCACCCTCAATCACGAAGCGCAGCTCGCCGGTGTGCCGGCGCTCCTGCTCGGCGATCGCGGCGGCAATTCGCGCGCGTACCGCGCGCGGAAAGGCCCGGCGCAGCGCGAAGTCCTCGCCGATCAGATGGCGCACAAATCGCGCGATCATGTCTTCTCCATGGCTGGCCGCGTGCTCACCACCGCCCCGACGCGCCGCCACCGCCAAAGCCGCCGCCCCCGCCGCTGAATCCGCCGCCGCCGCTGAATCCCCCGCCGGAACCACCGCCCCAGCCACCACCGCTGCCCCAGCTGCCGCGTCCGCCGCCCCTGCCGTCGGACGCACTGCCCATGAACAGCGACAGCAGGAATCCGGCAGTGCCGGCCAGGACTCCCGCCACGATGGAGCCGAACACCACCCAGGCCAGGAAGCCGAGGACGCCACCCCCGGCAATCGCCCCCACGGTGCGGCCGAAGATCGCCTTGATGATGCCGTCGGCCACGGCGAGCCCCGCGAACAGCCAGAACAGCATTTCGATGCTGAGATTCAGCCCGCCGAGCAGTGCCCGGTCCGCCGCCGCTGCGGGCAGCTTCTCGCCCTCGATCAGCTTCATCAGCGCGGTGGTGCCGTCCACCAGGCCGGCGTTGAAGTCGCCGGTCTTGAACTTCGGCGTGATGATCTCCGCGACGACGCGTTTGGCGACGGCATCGGGGATGGCCCCTTCGAGCCCGTAGCCGACCTCGATGCGCAGCGTGCGGTCATTCTTGGCGACCACCACGATCACGCCGTCGTCCGTGCCCTTGCGCCCGATCTTCCAGGCCTCGGCGACACGGATGGCGTACTGCTCGATGGTCTCGGGTGCCGTTGTCGGCAAGAGCAGCACCGCCATCTGGCTGCCGCGCTTCTGCGCGAACGCGCGCAGCGTGCCATCCAGTGCTGCGAGCTGCCGTGTGCTCAGCGTGCCGGTGAGGTCGGTGACGGCTGCCTTGAGCGGAGGCACTGCGACCTCCGCCCACACCGCTGGCACGACCGCCCCTGCGAGCATGAGCGCCAGCGCCGCGACGCGCATGCGTCGGAATTCTCGTGAACCCGGGAAGCGCATCGGCAGCAGCCCGCCTGAAGGCGCCAACTGCGAGGTCCGGCTCAGTAGCCGGACTTGAGCGGATC
>VGIE01000135.1 GCA_016867955.1 Betaproteobacteria bacterium | reverse complement strand
GACAAGCAGGATGAAAGGCAGGCCGGTATGAAGACTGACAAGAACAGGCCAGGTGATGACGGCGCGCAGGCGGGCGAGGCGCTGCTTGCCGACGCCGCCGCGCGGGCGGGTGGTGCGGGCGGCTCAGCGGCGGCCGGCGTGACCAGCGGCGCAGATCGCGAACTTCCCGCCGACGCCATCATCCTCCTGCCGGTGCGCAACCTGGTCATGTTCCCGGGCATGGTGCTGCCCGTGGCCTTCGGCCGTCCGGGGTCGATCGCCGGTGCCCAGGCGGCGCTCAAGGCCGAGCGTCCCATTGGCCTGGTGCTGCAAAAGCAGGCCGAAGTCGACGCCCCCGGCCCGGATGACCTCTACGCGGTGGGCACCAGTTCGGCGATCCTGCGCTATGTCACCACGCCCGATGGCTCGCACCACGTCATCGCGCAGGGGCAGGGGCGCTTTCGCATCGTCGAGTTTCTCGAGGGCTATCCCTACCTCGCTGCGCGAGTTGTCGAAATCGAGGAGCCCGAGTACGACCCAGGGTCCGCCGGCACGGAACTCGAAGCCAGCTTCGTCCAGTTGAAGGAGCGCGCCACCAGGGCCCTCGAACTCCTGCCGCAGACGCCGCAGGAGTTCGTGCAATCGGTGCAGGGCATGAAGTCGCCGGGCACGCTGGCCGACATGGTGGCCGGCTTCATGGATGCCACGCCGGCCGAGAAGCAGATCGTGCTGGAGATCGTGCCGCTTCGCGAGCGCGTCGACACGGTGCTGCGCATGCTAGCGCACCGCATCGAGGTGATGAAGCTGTCCAGGGAGATCGACGAGCGCACCAAGGCCAGCATGGACGACCGGCAGCGCAGGTTCATGCTGCAGGAGCAGATGAAGTCGATCCGCAAGGAACTGGGCGAGGACGAAGGCGGCAGCGCGGAGATCGAGGACCTGAAGAAGACCGTCGCCGAGGCCGGCATGCCCGAGGAAGTCCTCAAGCAGGCCGAGAAGGAACTCAAGCGCCTCGAGCGTTCCGCCGAGTCGTCGGGCGAGTACTCGATGATCCGCACCTACCTCGACTGGCTCATCGAACTGCCGTGGAGGGCGCCAGAAGACGACAGGATCGACATCCCGGGCGCGCGCGCCATCCTCGACGAGGACCATTTCGGCCTGGAGAAGGTGAAGACGCGGATCCTCGAGTTCCTCGCCGTGAGAAAGCTCAACCCCGCCGGCCACGGCCCGATCCTCTGCTTCGTCGGCCCGCCCGGCGTGGGGAAAACGTCGCTGGGACAGTCGATTGCCAGGGCACTGGGGCGCAAGTTCGTGCGCGTGGCACTTGGCGGCGTGCATGACGAAGCCGAGATCCGCGGCCACCGGCGCACCTACATCGGCGCGCTGCCGGGCAACATCATCCAGGGCCTCAAGAAGGCCGGTACGCGCGGCTGCGTAATGATGCTCGACGAGATTGACAAGCTGGGGGCCGGCATGCACGGCGATCCATCCTCGGCCATGCTGGAAGTGCTCGACCCGGCGCAGAACCACACCTTCCGCGACAACTACCTCGGGGTGCCCTGCGACCTCTCGCAGGTGCTGTTCATCGCCACTGCGAACCTGCTGGACACGATCACCGGCCCCTTGCGCGACCGCATGGAGATCATCCCGCTGCCCGGCTATACGCAGGAGGAGAAACGGCAGATCGCGCGCCGCTACCTGGTGAAGCGCCAGCTCGAGGACAACGGCCTGAGGATCGAACAGTTCAACATTACCGACGCCGCGCTGTCGGCCATCATCGCCGACTACACGCGCGAGGCTGGGGTGCGCAACCTGGAACGCACCATCGGCTCGGTGGCGCGCAACGCCGCGGTGAAGATCGCCGAGGGCAAGGCCGGGCGCGTGACCGTGGATGCCGGCGACCTCGCGCCCATCCTCGGGCCGATCAAGTTCGACAGCGACGTGGCGCTGCGCGCCGGCATGCCTGGAGTGGCCACGGGCCTGGCCTGGACGCCGGTGGGCGGCGACATCCTGTTCATCGAGTCCAGCCGCACGCCGGGCAGCGGCCGCCTCATCCTCACCGGGCAGCTGGGTGAGGTGATGAAAGAGTCGGCTCAGGCGGCCCTGACGCTGGTGAAGTCGCATGCGGAGAGCCTCGGCATCGACGTCGCGGCCTTCGAGAAAACCGACGTGCACATCCACGTGCCGGCGGGCGCCATCCCCAAGGACGGTCCCAGCGCGGGCGTGGCCATGTTCACGTCACTCGCGTCCCTTTTTGCCGACCGCGCGGTGCGCAGCGACACCGCCATGACAGGCGAAATTAGCCTGCGCGGGCTGGTGCTGCCGGTGGGCGGCATCAAGGAGAAGGTGCTGGCGGCGCACCGCGCCGGGATCAAGCGGCTCATGCTGCCGGCGCGCAACCGGCGCGACTACGAAGAGATTCCCGCCGAGACACGCGACGCCATGGAGTTCCACTGGCTGGAGAACCTCGACCAGGCCATCAGGCTGGTGCTGGAGGAAAGGGCGGGCTGACCGGGCCTGTGCCGGATCGCGTGCTTCCCGCCGCGCCCGGCGGTGATTCGGCCGGCCGCCTCGGGGAGGGTTGACGAGTCGGGGGCATGCGTTGCCTGCGGCGTTCCGCTACGGGCGACCGGCTGAAGTACACTCGGGGCTGATTCCTGATGTCCCGATGGAGCGCCCCAGTGAACAAGCCCTCTGAGTTGAGCGATGCCCCCGCCGGGCGCTATGTCGGCCAGTTGATCGGACGCAAGGAGGACCGGCGCCTCCTGACCGGCCGCGGCCGCTACACGGACGACATCACCGTCGCCGGCATGCTGCACGCCACCTTCGTGCGCAGCCAGCACGCCAAGGGCAGGATCCGCAACATCGGCGTCGAAGCCGCGCGCGCCGTGCCGGGCGTCGTCGCCGTGTACACGGGCGCCGACCTCAATCACGTGGTGAAGAGCATGCGTCCGGCGCTTTGGCCGCCGGAGCCGGTGAAGTACCCGCGCCTCATGGCGCTCGCCGACCAGGACGTGCGCTTTACCGGAGACTGCGTTGCGCTGGTGGTGGCCGAAGATCGCTACATTGCCGAGGATGCGGCCGAACTGATCGAGGTGGACATCGATCCGGAAGAGCCGCTGCTCGACTATCTCGAGGCGGAAGGCGGGCCCCTTGTGCACCCGGAAGTCGGCACCAATGTGGTGATCGCCGGCGGCTCGCCTGCCGATCCGCAGCTGGACGCCATTTTTGCCAGCGCCCCGCACGTGGTCGAGGAGAGCTTCTACCAGCAGACGCAGCTTGCACTGCCGATGGAAACGCGCGGCATGATCGCGGCGTTCCAGGATGAGGAATTGACCGTGCACCTGACCACGCAGGCGCCGCACATGGCGGTGTGGCGCTTTGCGGATGCCTTCGGCCTTGCGCGCAACCGCGTGCGTGTCATCGCCTACGACGTGGGCGGCGGCTTTGGCCTCAAGATCCACCCCAACCGCGAGGAAATCGCCGTCATCGCGGCGGCGAAACTGCTCGACCGCCCGGTGAAGTGGATCGAGGACCGCATGGAGAACATGATCTCCTGCAACCATGCGCGTACCGAGTCGGCAAAGGTGAAGATGGCCTTTGACAAGGACTACAGGATCCTCGCCGCGCACCTCGACTACAAGAGCAACACCGGCGCCTATGCCTGGACGGCCACCTCCGGACCCAAGGTCTGCGAGACCTTCCCGGGACCGTACAAGATCCCGCGCTACGGCTTCAGGCACGCCGCTTATTACACCAATACCTGCGGCCGCGGTGCCTACCGCGGCCCGTGGATGTTCGAGACGCTGTCGCGCGAGGCCTTCATGGACGTCGCGGCGAAGAAGATGGGTGTCGATCCGGTCGAGCTGCGCCGGCGCAACGTCATTCACGCAGAGGACCAGCCCTACAAGTCGGCGGGCGGGGTCACCTACGACGCCGTGTCGCCGGACCGGACGCTGGAAGTAGCGGCGAAGGCGATCGACATCCCCGCATTTCGCGCCATGCAGGCGGCCGCGTGCAAGGACGGCCGCTACCTCGGGCTGGGCCTGAGCCTGTACATGGAGCCCACCGCCGCACCCATGATCTTCATGAGCCACAACTACTGCCAGGTGCGCGTGGAGGCCTCGGGCGACGTGACCGTGCTGGCAAACGCGCACTCGCAGGGGCAGGGCACCGAGACCACGCTGGCGCAGATCGTGGCGCAGGAACTCGGCGTCCCCTACGAGCGCGTGCGCGTGCTGCAGGGCGACTCCAACCAGGGCGGTTTCGGCATGGGCTCGGGCGGCAGCCGGCAGGGCGTCATGGGCGGCGGTGCGGCCATCGTTGCGGCGCAGCGCATGCGCGCCAAGGTCCTGAAGATTGCCGCGCACCTGCTGGAGGCTGCCGAGGCCGATCTCATCATCAAGGATGGCGTGGTGCGCGTGAAGGGCGTGCCGGACATGTCCATCACCATCGACAAGATCGCGCACACGTCCTACTTTGCCGCCGCGCAACTGCCGCCCGGCATGGAGCCGGGGCTGGAAGAGCAGGGGCGCTATACCAACAAGGACACTACCTGGGCCAATGCAGCGCACGCCTGTATCGTCGATGTCGACATCGAGACCGGGTTGGTCAGGATCGATCGCTGGGTCGTGAGCGAGGACTGCGGCGTGATGATCAATCCGGGCGTGGTCAAGGGCCAGATCGCCGGCGGCGTGGTGCAGGCCATCGGCGGCGTGCTGCTGGAGCACGCGATTTACGACCGAGGCGGCAACCCGCTCGCGGCGACGCTGAAGGACTATCTGGTGCCGCTGGCCAACGACGTGCCGTTGATCGAATTCCATTCGGTCAGCACGCCGTCCAAGTCGCTGGGCGGCTTCAAGGGAGTGGGCGAGGGCGGCGCGATCGTCGGCCCGCCAACACTGATCAACGCCATTGCCGACGCGCTGTCGCCCTTTGGGGTGAAGTGCAACGTACTGCCGCTGTCGCCCTCGAACATCGTGACCCTGCTGTCCGGGGCCGGGGTGAACTGAGCCCGCGTGTCCGGGCGGCCTGCTGCAACGGGGCCGCGCGGGCTGCCTTGCGGTGGCTGCGCCGGATGCCACCGCACTGCGTCGCGAACATCAGCCAGGAGCGTCCGAGCGCGCCTTGCCAATGCCCGGCCAGCGCTTCATCACGAGTTCGCCATCCGTCCGGTAGGCGTAGCAACTGTCCAGCTTGACCGGCAGCCCCGCCGAATCGAGCTTGTCCGGTTTTTCCCGACGGTTCACGGTCAGGGTTTGGAAGGCGGCCGAGCCGAGCGGAATCAGCAATTCGCGCTGGTGCGTGCAGCCGGCCGCCCGGCCGATTCGTTCATTGACGGCCTTGGCCCAGCCGCCGACGATGCTCAACCCCTTGAGGCTGGCCAGCGCTGCGGATGCCTCGGCGCACTGGCGATAGGGATAGGCATCCGACACGGCGAGGGCATCGCGGACCCGCATGTCTTCGTCGATCACCAGCCGGACCCACATGTCGTGCAGCGCTTCGCCGGCGGGAATGTTGCGCAGTCCGCCATCGGGCATGAAATCGTGCGGCTTGCTGTCCGTGACGCGTCCCTCGATCTCGTAGAGGCCGTCGTCGCGCAGGTAGCCGCGCATCTCGATCCGCCGAAAGTGGATCTCCTGGCGTGGACGGGATGCGGGAAGTGGCACGGGCTTCAGTCCGGATGTCGGTTGGGATCCGCACAGCCTACCCGGCAGTGCGCGCGGCACACCGCAGGGAGGCGGCACCCAAGCCTGGTCAGGTCGACGTAATCTTCGCCGCCTTGAGCAGTTCACGGTGGATGCGTGCCACACGCTCCACCTCGCCCCTGGCGGGGAAGCGCTCATAGAACCCGGCGACCTTAAAGGAGGGCAGCAGGTCGGCCCACGGGGCGAGTCGCTCGCCCCAGCGGCCGACGCGCGCCGATTCCGGCTCGGCGTCCTCGCGCGCCAGGTCGGAGAGCACGCGCAGCATGGCCTTGAGGGTGACCGGCCGCACGACCATGTAGCTGGCGTGGCCCCAGCCCTCGCCCCAGGCCCGCTCCGCGGCCTTGAAGAAATCGCGCACCGTGGCGTAATACTGGTCGGCCAGGCGCGCGCCGCCGCCGGCGTTCTGGATGCGCCGCCAGTCGCGCTTCACCCAGCGGTAGATTTCGTTGAAAAGCTCGGCCTGCAGGATCCACTTGTCCTTCTGGCTGCGACCGCCGAGGCGGTTGATGCGGTAGCGCAGCGGGCTGTCGGCCTCGACGTAGAGGCTGGCGACGATGCGCGAGGCGAACTTGCGGTCGGGCGCCGCCCAGGACACGCGCTCGTACAGGTCCACGAGGTGGCTCTTGTTGATACGTGTTGGCGTGGAGTTGATGATGACGAACATCTCGGCGGCGAAGTCCTCGCTGCGCCCGTCGAAGATCATGCAGGGCACGCGGATGGTGGAGGCTTCCTCGGGTTGCGATTGCAGGTAGAAGCGCAACGCCGCCAGCCGGTGCTGGCCGTCGATGATGAGGAACTTCGACTGCGGTTCGGACAGGTGGCCGGTGCCTCCGCCGCCGCCGGCATTCTGGAAGCGCAGCTTCTCGTGCGTAAACAGCAGCACGCTGCCGGGGA
>VGIE01000134.1 GCA_016867955.1 Betaproteobacteria bacterium | reverse complement strand
CGAGATCCCGGCCACGGTGCTGGCGCTGGCGGCGTGGTGCGAGGCGGTGTCGAAGGGGGCGCTGCCGAGGGGGTGAGTCGGTGGGAGTGGGGCAGGGTGTCGGCCCTGGATAAATCGTCTGTCAGTATTACCGCTGGTGTAGTTGTACCGACATTGACTCTTGTCGTTATTTGACAGTATTACCACGCTGGTGCGCTGACGCAGAATGGCCCGGTATCGCCGGCGACCATGGATGCCGAGCAAGCCGAGTCGACCGTCCAGCACCGAGCGTCGTGGGTGCAGATGACTGGTGATGCCGGCTTTCATGGATCGCCTGGTGCAATTCGTTCGGCGACGTTGTTGACTTTCAAGCGCAATGGAACCGTTCTCCCGGTTTCGTTCGGGATTATCCGGTGCAGTTGTAGAGGAAGCCTGACCTCGCGTTGGCTTTCTCGGATTTCATGTTCCGAAGTTATCCCGCAAATGCAGAATTGGTTCGGATTGCTGGAAGCCGAGTCGGCCGTAGTATGAGCAATGGCTCCAATGAGGTCGCCCAGGATTGGAATTATTCGATTTGTGCGTTCATAACGTCCTTCGCATGCGTCGAGCTGCTGGCAAATGAGCTGTTCGATATCCTCCTGCAGGATTGCGTTTCCAGGTCAAACGCCAATCTGCGGGATTTTTCACTGCGCGCCCGTCTGCTTCAGGCTTTGGTCCGGTCTGCTGATTGGCACGAGAAGGCGAGTGTGGAGGAATCGATTGAAAAATGTCTCGCGCTTGCAACCTTGCGAAACCGACTCGCGCACAATCCGCGGTTCATGGATCTAGGTACGGACGGCAAGGAAGGATTTGCAAGAACACGCAGTGTTCATGCGCAGAGGCGCAAGCCCATGGACCATATCACTCTAGAGCAATTGCGTAGGTAATTGGTCGAGCCTTCGGAGGTGGCATCAGACTTGGGCTTTCAAGTGGGCTTTGTCGAGGGCATCGGAAAGTAATTCCCGGCTACAAGCTGTTGACCGACGTCCCTACCTCGTCGCTTCGCGCTCGGCTCGATGCAGCAGGATGCGAACGTGACGCACCCCGAGGAGGGAGAACTTCGTGAAGGAGGCCCTTGTTGGTGCAGCGGTTGGTGTTCTTATCATCGCGTTTGCGCGCATCATGCGTGGAGAACGCTGGTTGTACTCGGTGTTCTGTTTCCTGGTGGATGTCGTCGTCGGTGCCTGCGTGCTGTGATTGTCGCAGCGCGTGCCCGAGGCCAATCTGCGTCTGGCGAAGGCCTGAGGATTGCTGGCGATAGACAGTTTGCGCTAATAGACCTGCGCCGCGGTATCCACGCAGGCGGCCGCGAACGTATTGCAAGACAACGGAATCCGCTATGATCCAGCGCACATTTCACCGATCGGAAAGGAACTGACATGCCCAAGGCCTACTGGATCAGCGCATACCGCCAAGTCACCAATCCCGACAAGATGGCGGCCTACGCCAAGCTGGCCGGTCCGGCAATCACCGGCGGCGGCGGGCGTTTCCTCGCGCGCGGCGAGGCGGCCAAGGTGTACGAGCTGGGTATCAAGGAGCGCACGGTGCTGATCGAGTTCGAGAGCGTGGCGCAGGCGATTGCCACGCATGACAGCCCGGCCTACCAGGAGGCGCTCGCCGCGCTGGGTGACGGGGCTGAGCGCGAGATCCGCATCGTCGAAGGCGTGTAAGGCCCGCGGCGCAGGGGTGTGCCGCGGGCCGGCGGCTTACTTCTTGATTTCTTGCAGCCCGGCTTCAGGCAATTCGGCGACGCCCTTGAGCGTATCCAGGTGGGCTCGCTTCATCCCGCCTTTCTGCGCGTGGAAGCGGGCTGCGACGAGTTCGCTCAAATGCCCCGGCGCAATGCGTGATTGGCGTTCAGTGCCGCCGCGAACAGCAGCACCGCGCCGAGCTGGTGCAGGGCGGCCACCCAGATCGGCATGCGCATGAGGACGGTGGCGGCGCCCAGCGCGATTTGCACGACCAGCATGGCCATGAGCAGGCCGACGTTGCGGCGGGTGCGCGCGTCAACCGAGCGCAGCAGCGTCCTCACCCAGAAGGCGGGCACGAGGAAGGCAAGGATCCAGGCGCCGAGGCGGTGGTCGAACTGCACGGTGGCCATGTTCCAGAAGAAGTTCCTCCACAGCGGATCCAGGAGGAATGACTCCGGCGGGAAGAAGTGCCCGTTCATGAGCGGGAAGGTGTTGTAGGAGAGTCCTGCGCGGATGCCGGCGACGAAGCCGCCGGTGACGATCATGTAGCAGATGATGCCGGTAACCCACCAGCCCATGCGCGCCAGCGGCCGGTCGGGAAGGGTGTCGGGCAGCCGGCGCGGGGCGTGCAGCAGGCCGAGCGCGGTCCAGAACATGGCGGCGAAGATGACGAAGGCGAGCGACAGGTGCGCGGTGAGGCGGAACTGCGAGACGCGCGGGTTGTCGACCAGGCCGCTCTTGACCATGTACCAGCCCATGACGCCCTGCAGCCCGCCGAGGATGAAGATGCCGAGCAGCCGCCAGCCCAGCGCGCGGCCGATGCGCCGCGTCGCCCAGAACCACAGCAGCGGTAGCAGGAACACCACGCCGATGAGGCGGCCGAGCAGCCGGTGGAAATACTCCCACCAGAAGATGCCCTTGAACTCGTCAAGCGTCATGGCGTGATTGACGAGCTTGAACTCGGGCGTGAGCTTGTACTTGTCGAACAGCTCCTGCCAGTCGGCGGCACTCAAGGGGGGCAGCGTACCGACCAGCGGCTTCCACTCGGTGATCGACAGCCCGGAGTGGGTAAGGCGGGTGACGCCGCCCACCACGATCATCAGCAGCACCATCACGCAGCAGGCGAGCAGCCAGAGCGCTACCGGACGCGTTGACGGAGTTACCTGTGTGGGGGCGGAAGGCCTGAGGGCGGCCGTGGAGGCGGGCGAAGCAATGACTGCGGGCATGCGGGGGGAGGGGAAAAACTGAAACAAGCGCATTATACCGTATTGCGGCGGCTGCAAAGCTCCGCGCCTCACCCGGCGAACGGGCTTTCTGCTACTGTCAAACATCAAGAAGACAAGATCATGGAGCAGTTGATGCGGTTTTTGCGGATGCCGTGAGTGAATGGCGGCAAGGCGGCGGCGATGGTGCTGGCGGTAGAAATGTTTGCCGGTGCGCCCGCGGTCGCGCAGGCTGCCGATGTCGCGCTACCAGGGTGCGAGCTGAAGGGGGACAGCCGTCGCCTGTCGTCCCCCCGCCTCGATGTGGTGTTCCGGCCGGCACCATCGCCGATCCGCGTCGGCTCGAAATTCGTGCTCGACATCATCGTGTGCCCGCACAAGGGCGTCACCGCGCCGACCAGCCTGCGCGTGGATGCGAGGATGCCCGAGCACCGGCATGGCATGAACTACAAGCCGAGCGTGCGGACACTGCCCTGCAACTCGCAAATCGCGCGCTACCGGGTCGAGGAACTCATGTTCCATCGGGCCGGACGCTGGGAAATGATGATCGAGGTGCGGGCCGGCGGCCAGACCGCCCGGTTGGTGCACAGCATCACGGTGAAGTGACCTGGCGCGCAGCCCAACCACGCGAGGGCAGACTTGCGCCCGGAGGCCAGGCGGAACCCAGGATGGCGGAGCTTCTTGGATATACCGGGCGACGACGCGTCAGCGCCGTGCCGCGTGAATCAGACGCCCAGCAATACCATGCCCTCGGAAACGGCGAACAGCAGGCCAAAGATGCCCAGTACCCATTTGCCGATGCGGAACAGGTTCCTGTCGATATGCGAATCGATCAGGCCGAGGGAACAGATGGCGATCGTGCCGCAGGTGATTGCGAAGTTCTGCATGTAGCCTCCTCCGCGTTGCTGTCGACGCCCGGCGCGCCACATTGACGTGACAGGCGGTGTGACAGTCGCTGCGTCACCGCTGCCGGAAGCAGGCATCGGCGATGGCATGACCATCTTATCAGAGGGAGCGTCGGCGTTACTGGCAGTTGACTGACATTTGCCTGACAGGGGCAACGCCCTGGGTGGCGCCGCTGGGGAGCCTCGCGGGCCATCCCTTCAACAGGTGGTGAACCCTCAGTGGCGTGCGGCGTTCGCAGCCTGTACGAAGGCACGCGTGCGTGCCGCCAGCGAGTCGCCCGCCTGCAGCAGCGATCCGCCGATCAGCAACATGACGTCGCTGCCATAGAAGTGCAGCAGTTCGGGGACACGCTCGACGGTCATGCCGCCCGCCGGCACCGGCAAGGCGCGGCGGATGCCTGCCCACGGCGCCAGTGCCGCTTGCGCGATCTCGCCGCAGAGCGCCTCGGACCAGGCGAAGCGGCCCATGTAATGCGGATAGATCACCGCATCGGCCCCGAGCATGCGGTACAGGCGGCCGAGCAGCAGGGTGCGATCGATGCGTGCCGAACCGCAGAACGCCGGATGCGCCAGCACGGGAATGTCAAGATGGTCGCCAACGAGTTCGTGGAATGCCGGCAGCCCGACCAGCATGGGCGCGACCAGCGCCGCACCGACGCCTTCATCGCGCAGCAGCCCGGCATGGGCGGCCAGCAGATGCGGCGCGCCGATGAGGTTGGGCGCGTAGAGCACGCGCCGCCCGGTTTCGCGTTCGGCCTCTGCCACGGCGCGCTGGCAGGCCCGCACGCGCTCGGCGAAAGGGGCGTAGTGCTGGTCGGCGAGGCCGTGATCGTCCTTGATGACGTCGATGCCGCTGCGGGCGAAGGTGCGGCACAGGCGCGCGAGTTCCGCCACCGGCAGGCCCTGTGGCTTGAGCGCGGCGCAGGTGAGGGCGCGCGCGCTTGCTGTCACGGTGTCCACGCCGAGCAGCTCGCGAATGCCGTCGATGCCGAAGCGCGGGCCGCCGAAGTGCTGCGCGAACCCATCGGGCAACCCGACATCCTGCAGCTCCACCATGTCGTGCATGGAACTGTTGCCGAACAGCATGTTGAAGGTCTGGGCGACGCTGGGCACGCCATCGGCACCGAGCATGCTGTCCGCGGCGAGACTGATGTCAACAGCGTAATACCCGGCGCCGGCGGGCGTGATGTCTTCGACGCGCCCGACGATGTGCTCGCGCACCCATGGGTCGCGCACCACGTCCAGAGGGACTTCCACGCTTTGCTCGACGGCAACCGCAAGCGCGATGGCGTCGATGTCGGCGGCGCTGCTGCGGATGCGGTAGCGCACGCGCACCCGCGCCTGCGCCGATCCGGGGATGATCGCGGTGTCAGGCACTGGCGCGGTTCAGCTGCTCGATGGCGGCGGCATCCAGCGCCAGCCGGGCCGCGTCCATGAGTTCATCGAGTTGCGCGAGCGAGGTTGCGCCGGCGATCGGTGCCGTGATGCCGGGGCGCGCCATCAGCCAGGCCAGCGCGACCTGCGCCGGCGTCGCCTTGCAGCGCGCGGCAATCTCATCCTGCGCGGCAAGGATGCGGAGGCCGCGTTCGTTGAGACCCTGCCTGGCCCACTGGGCGCGCGCCCTGCCGGTGAGGTCGGCCTCCGAGCGGTATTTCCCGGTGAGAAAGCCGCGCGCGAGCGCGGCGTAGGGGATGACGCCAAGGCCGAGCTCGCGGCAGACCGCCTCGAGCCCGCCCTCGTAGCCGGAGCGGTCGAGCAGGTTGAAGCCGGGTTCCAGGACCTCGTAGCGCGGCAGGCCATTGTCGCGGCTCAGTTGCGTCGCCTCGCGTAGGCGCGCCGCGCTGAACTGCGAGGCGCCGATGGCGCGCACCTTGCCCTCCCGGATCAGCCGCGCGTAAGTCTCCAGCGTGGCCTGCTGCGGCGTTTTCGGGTCGTCGATATGCGACATGTAGATGTCGATATGGTCGGTCTGCAACCGGCGCAGCGAGCCCTCGATGGCCTCCAGCATGTAGTCGGGCGCGAGGCCCTTCTTCTCCTCGGTCATCTTCCAGCCGACCTTGGTGACGAGGACCACCCTGTTGCGGTTGCCGCGCGCCGTCATCCAGCGGCCGATGATGGTCTCGGATTCGCCGCCCGAGTTGCCCTCGACCCAGTTGCTGTAGACGTCGGCGGTGTCGATGAGGTTGAAGCCGGCTTCGAGGAAGGCGTCGAGCAGGCGGAACGACTCGGCCTCGTTCACCGACCAGCCGAAGACATTGCCGCCGAAGGCGAGGGGGGCGACTTCGAAGCCGCTGTCGCCGAGTTTGCGCTTGATCATGCCGAAAGCCTTGTTCAGAGCGGTCGCCGCAACAGTCGGGCTGGCGACATGCCACGCCTGGTCATGCCACTGTCAGCGGGATCTTGAATTCGCGGATGCGCTTTTCCCACTCGGCCGGGCCGCTGGTGTGCACCGAGGTGCCGTTCGAATCCACCGCCACGGTCACCGGCATGTCCTTCACCTCGAACTCGTAGATGGCTTCCATGCCGAGCTCGGCGAAGGCGAGCGTCTTCTGCTTGCGGATGGCCTTGGCCACGAGGTAGGCCGCGCCGCCCACCGCGATCAGGTAGGCCGCCTTGTGCTTTTTGATCGCCTCGATGCCGGCGGGGCCGCGTTCGGCTTTGCCGATCATGGCGATGAGGCCGGTCTGCGCCAGCATGGCCTCGGTGAACTTGTCCATACGCGTGGCGGTGGTGGGACCAGCGGG
>VGIE01000133.1 GCA_016867955.1 Betaproteobacteria bacterium | reverse complement strand
TCGCGATGAGCGCATTGCTGCGCTGGACGCCACCATCAAGACCGAAGCCGGCAAGCTTCTGGAAGTGCGCGAACAGGGCGGCGCCATGCAAGCCGAGATCATCCGCCTGCGTGGCGAGATCCGCGATCTCGAGACGGAACTCAGTGTCGCGCAGTCGAACGTCGGGCTGGCCACGGTCGAGAAGTAATTCCGTCGGTTGAGCGGCCGACCGCTGGCGGGCTCGCCCGATGCGGGGGGGGGTTCATTTCCGTGAAATCCACCTGCGGTTTTGACACACCGGCGAAGGTTCTTCATGCTCACGCTGGATTGACCGCTTGAGACCCCCCGCGGGCGTGAAGACCTGGCTGGTGATGGACTGGTTCATGGAATTGCGCGAGGCTGAAGTGATAGTGCGATTCCTGGGCAGGCTGTGGCTGATTTCCCTGCTTGTTGTCCTGCTGGCAGTGATGGCGTAGACCTTGTGGGTGAGACGGAACGCCCGGATCCCACCGCTTAAGTTATTCGGCGGACAGCGACCATGACCGACCTCGGCGCAAGTTCGAGCGGCCTCATCCTTTCATCTGACTCCCACGTCATCGAGCCACCAGCGCTCTGGCTAGAGCGCGTCCCACCGAAGTACGCGGAGCAGGCCCCGCGCGTACTCCGGCATGAAGATGCGGACTACTGGTACGTTGCGGGCGAACGCAGCAACTCCTTCGCCGGCGGCGCACAGGCCGGTCAGCGATTCGTGGATCGAGAATCGCTACGCTCGGCGGCGAGGTTCGAAGACGTGCGTCCCGGGGGTTACGATCCAGCCGCTCATCTGGCAGAGAACCTGGAAGACGGGATCCATGGGTCCGTCCTGTATCCGACGGTAGGCCTTTTGCTGTTCGGAGTCCGTGACCTGGCATTGCTGCATGCCATCTGTCGCGCGTACAACGACTGGCTCGCAGCGTTCTGCCGGCATGACCCGTCCCGCCTGAAGGGCGTTGCCATGATTCCGCTGGACGATCTCGAATTCTCGATCAACGAGCTGGAGCGTTGTCGTCGAATGGATCTGGCCGGCGCCATGATCAGTTGCGCACCCTTGCCGGATCAACGCTATGGTTCGGCGCAGGACCGCTTTTGGTCCGCAGCGCAGTCGCTTGATGTTCCCCTCAGCCTCCACATCGCTACGGACCGGAGCGGTGCAGATTTCTCCGAGGCCGGGATTTCAAACGCGGATCACTCCGTGCGGCAGTCCCTGGCCGATCTCATTTTCACCGGCGTTCTCCATCGTTACCCGAAACTGCGCATTGGCGTGGTCGAGTACGAACTCGCCTGGATACCCTTCTTCCTCGATCGAATGGACTACACGTTCACCCAGCGCGCCGCACGACCGGGATGGAGCCGGGAGAGGCTGAGGGAACTGCCCAGCCACTACTTCCGCCAGAACGTCTTCGTGAGCTTCCAGGAGGATGCACTCGGGATTCGCGACCGTGGTCTTATCGGCCTCGAGGGCCTGATGTTCGGTTCAGATTACCCTCATACCGAGTCGACCTTCCCGCGGTCCCGGCAGATACTCGGCGAACTGCTTGCCGGGGTCCCGAGCGACGAGCACGCGCGACTCACCTGGGGGAATTGTGCCCGGCTCTACGGCTTCGCGCCGGTGTGACGCGCCTATGCTCCAGCGCGTGCAGAGTATCCCGGAGGCAGCCCTCTCAGACCGGCTTGCCGCCCTTGCCCGGGGTGCGGTGCGCCACCATGCCATCGACGTTGCGGATCATGTGGACGATGACTTCCGTCTGTGACCAGCGGCCGGCGGGTCTGTACCAGGAGGCGACCCAGGTGATGAGACCGCCGATGGAAACCGCAGTGAGCAGCGGGTCTGGTACGTCGAAGTCACCGCTGCTGTTGCCCTCCTTAAGCATTTCCGCGAGCCTGACCCCGAACTGCCTACGCAGGGACATTAGGGTCGCAGCTTCCGGCCGCCCCAGGTTTTTCTCCTCGCGCTCGTAGACGACGATGTACTTCCGGCTCTGCAACACGATGGACGTGACGCGCTCGACCATCACCCTGAGCTTTTCCCGCGGAGGAAGCGAGGACTGCAGGGCGTCGTCGAGGGCCTTCAGTGAACTGCGAATGCCGACCTCGCAGATCGCGTTCAGGATCTCGCTCTTGTTCTTGAAGTAGGAGTAGAGGAACGGTTTCGTGACCTTGAGGGTCTCGGCGATCGCGTCAAGGGTCGTGGCTTCGTAGCCGGCTGCGTAGAAGAGGTCGCGCGCTTCCTCGAGGATGCGCCGCCGCTTGAACTCCTGGACCTCGGTCTTGAGCGGTTGGAGCTTCGGCATCTGGCTTGGACGTCGCGTCCCCGTGACCGCCGATGCGGCCCGCTTAGGCTGTTTCACTGCGCATCCTCTTTTGCTATCACGACCCTATCCGGTCTCTCGAGATGCGAATTCCGGCCTGTTCGCGATCCCAGGTGTCAGGTGTTATTCCTTGAGCGCGTAGTTCCGCCTTCATGACCTTTGATGAGGGTGTCTTCGGCAGCTCCGGCAGAACACGAATGTATCGCGGAATCATGAAGTAGGCCATACGATCCCGCAGGAACTCTATGAGGGCAGCCGGATCGATGGCTTGTCCAGCCGTCGGGGCTACGACCGCCAGCACTTCGTCCTCGCCCACTTCGCTCGGCACGGCGATCGCTGCCGCCTCGCGCACCGCCGGGAACGCGATAATCTCCGCCTCGACCTCAAAGGACGAGATGTTTTCCCCGCGGCGGCGAATCGCATCCTTGATGCGATCCACGAAGAAAAAGTTGCCATCGGCATCCTTGCGAAATGCATCGCCCGTGTGAAACCAGCCGTTGCGCCACGCGCGAGCCGTCGCTTCGGGGTTCTTGTAGTAGCCGTGGTTCATGGCCCAGGGACGATCCGTGCGGATGATCATCTCTCCAGTGACGCCGACACCCACCTCGCAATCATTCTCGTCGACCAGCCGTACATCTACTCCTGGTCGCACCTTGCCGCAGGTACCCCGCACGGCCGGATTCGGTATCGAGACGATCGGCGAGGAGATTTCCGTCATATTGAAGATCGTATAAACATCAACACCGAATCGCTCATGGAACTCGGTGGCACCGTCGCTGAGCGGGACGATGAACACCTTGCGAACGAAGTGATCGCGATCGGCAGGGCCTGGTGGAATCTTGAGAAGGAACGTCGCCATGACACCCAGCAGAAAGACGGTCGTGGTGCGCGTGTCGCGCACGACGGGCCAGAATTCGTCCGTGGAGAATCGCTCCGGCATGACGATCGAGCCGCCGCGGACCAGCATGGCGAAAGATAGTCCGAGGCCTCCGATGTGAAACATCGGCATGTTGACCAGGAACCGGTCCTCGGCGGTGACGAACCACCACGCCTCTGGC
Organism: Betaproteobacteria bacterium; assembly: GCA_016867955.1. GTDB lineage: Bacteria > Pseudomonadota > Gammaproteobacteria > Burkholderiales > SG8-39 > CAIYPG01. The sequence goes on along the minus strand of VGIE01000133.1, from coordinate 3,225 downwards.
CCTGGATTGGTGTACATGTGCAGGTAAGACGACAGTACACCCTTGGACGGACCGGTCGTCCCGGAGGTGTAGATGATCGACTGCGTGTCCCAGGGCTCGATCGGTCGCGACAGCTCGGGGAGATCTGCTGCCGTTCCGCTCAGCGTGCCGAACGGCGTGACTGGCAATTGAGACTCTGCAACGTCGCCGCCCACCACGACCAGTTTTTCCAGCCGGGCGAGGTTCAGGCTGGCCAGGCGCGGCACGAGATCCGCGTGGACGACAGCAACGCGGGCATCGGAGTTCTCGACGACGTGCTCGAGTACACGACCCCGGTACGCGGTGTTTATCGGCACGTAAACCGCGCCGAGATAGTTGATGGCGAAGAAGGTGAGCAGCATCTCCGGTGTATTGGGCTGCCACGCCAGGACATGATCGCCGCGCTTCACGCCCGCTCGGGCGAGTCCGGCGGCGACCGCGATCGTCCGATCCCGCAACTCGCGAAAGGTCCATTGGCGGCCGCCGTCGAAGATCGCGAAGACTTGTGTGGCGCGCTCTTCCGCCCAGTGATCGATGAGGTAGCGGACTACACAGGTCTCGCGGGCCGGGACTCGCGGATCGGCGTGGGCAGGCTTATGGGCTGTCATGCGATTCCTTCTCGACGGTACCGCGAACTCGCCGCAACCTATCCGTACCGGTTGTATCAGCTGACTTCAGCTCGGTAAGAGCTTTACGCAATCAGTAGACTCTATACAATCTTGACACCGGCGACGATGCGCGGTCAGCAGGATTTCGGGGGGGTACAGCGTGTACGACAGGTCCATCGGCCTGACGCTGCTCGAGCAAGTATACAGCGGCCGGCGCGCCGCGCAGGCCCTGGTCACCGAAGCGGACCGGCTCGATGCTCGGCGGGTCTTCCTGCTCTGTAGCGGCACGTTACGCCGAGGGACCGACGAGGTGGCGAGCATCGAGCGGGCGCTCGGTTCCAGGCTCGTGGGAGTCTTCGACCGGGTCCGGCCGCACGTGCCGCGCGAGGACGTCGTGGCCGCCGCCAGCGCGGCGCGCATAGCCGAGCCGGACCTGCTCGTCTCCCTGGGCGGAGGCTCGGTGACGGACGCAACGAAGATTCTCTCGTTGTGCCTCAAGCATGGACTTCATGACGCAGATGCGCTCGAGCCCTATCACGTCGTGGTCAATCCGGATCGCACCGTCACGCTGCCAACCTTCGATGGACCCGACATCCCGGTGGTACTGATTCCCACGACACTTTCCGGCGGCGAATTCAACCCCTTGTCAGGAGCGACCGATAAGAAAATCAACGTCAAGCAGGCGTACTTCCATCCACGGATGGTGCCGCGCGCGGTGATCCTGGACCCGGCCGTGACCGTGCACACGCCGGAATGGATCTGGCTGTCCACGGGCGTTCGCTCGCTGGACCATTGCTTCGAGACCCTGGGCTCGTTCGGTTCGAACGACTACTGGGACGGCATGGCGATCAACGGCATACGGCTCTTGTCGCATGGGCTCGCTGCGGTGAAGGCGAACCCCGCCGACCTCGACGCGCGGCAGAAGTGCCAGATGGGCGCGTGGTGCTCGATGGTCGCCATCGTGTCGGGATTGCCGATGGGCATCAGCCATGCGATCGGGCATGCGCTCGGTGGCTCGTTCGACGTGCCGCACGGCTATACCTCATGTGTGATGGCGCCGTTCGCGCTCGAGTACAACCGGAGCGTAAACCGCGACCGGCAGCAGTTGATCAGCCTCGCCTTCGGTGAGCGCGGGACTCCGGCCCACGTACTCGCAGACCGGACGATCCGCGCGCTCGGCATGCCCCGCAGCCTGCGTGAAGTGGGAGTCGCAGAGCAGCATCTAGAGGACCTGGCCCGCTACACGTTCCAGGACATCTGGTGCGGCACCAATCCGCGACCGGTACCGGACAGCAGCGCGTTGATCGATCTCCTCAGGAAGGCCCTCTGAGCACCGGCCCGGCTACCGACCCACGAGGCGGCGAGCATGCCGAGCTGATCGCGCGCCTTGCGGCCGGGGAGCGCGGCGCCCTGGCCCGCGTATTGACCCTGATCGAACGCCAGCCTGCGCTGCTCGCGTCCCTCGATGCGGCGCTTGCGCCGCTCACGGGTCGGGCCTACACCATCGGCATCACGGGCTCGCCCGGGGCAGGCAAGTCGACGCTCGTCGGCGCGATTCTGCAGGACGCGCTGGCCCACAATTTGCGCACCGCGGTGCTCGCACTCGACCCGGTGTCACCGATAACCGACGGGGCAATTCTCGGCGACCGGATGCGCATGAACGAGATGTCGGGCGATCCACGCCTGTTTGTGCGCTCGCTCGGTGCGCGGCGTGCGCGCGGCGGCCTGTCGCTGGTGGCGCCGTTCGCCATCCGCGCGCTTGATGCTGCGGGCTGGCCCTGGATCGTGATCGAGACCGTGGGCGTCGGGCAGAACGAGATCGACGTGGTCGAGGTGGCGTGCACGACAGTGGTCGTGTTGACCCCGGGGATGGGCGACGAGGTCCAGGCGATGAAGGCCGGCCTGATGGAAGTCGCCGATGTCTTTGTCATCAACAAGGCGGACCGTGAGGGTGCCAGCCAGATCCAGCATGACGTCGAGCGTCTCGCGGCGCGCGTTGCTAGCGGATCATGGCAGCCACCCGTGATCAGGACCGTGGCTCCGGAACGCCACGGCATCAGCGAACTCATGGCGGCGATCGCCGCACACCGCGCCCACCTCGAAGCGGCTGGCGAGATTGCGGCGCGACGCCAGCGCCTGTTGACCCTCGCCCTGCGCTCGCTCGTCGAGGACGCATTGCGGAAGCGGATCGACGAACTCGCTCGTGGCGAAGGCTGGACACGTGCGCTGGCGGCGGTGGCGGCCTGCGAAGACAGTCTCGGCTCGGTTGCGCGGCGGGTACTCACCGACATCGGCGACCGGTCGCCCGCCGGCGGTCCGCCTGTCACCCCGTGAGCCGTTCGGCAGAGGCGACGATATCGGTGAGTTGCGATCCCGGGGGATAGGCCTCGATCCCGAGTGCTGCGAGTCGCCGGCAGCTCGTGGGTGAGAGGACGCCGCCGGCGAAGATCGGCAGCCCCGGTCGCGCCTCGCGCAACGCCTCGACGATTCGCTCGACGACCTGCACATGGCCGCCGACGTTCAGACCGACGAGGTCCACGTCTTCGTCTATTGCCGCACGGACGATTTCGTCCGTCTTGGCCATGCCTCCGAGGATCAC
>VGIE01000132.1 GCA_016867955.1 Betaproteobacteria bacterium | reverse complement strand
CGAAGCGGGTGCGCAATTCAGCGAGCCGCTCGTCCCGCATCAGCATGAAGAAGTGCGTCTTTGGCAGCCACTCCGGGCGGACGGGGTCGATCACGGTCGAGGCACGGGCGAGCGCAAATCGCCGATCGTGCGGCAGGCAACGCCCGGTCGCCAGCGTGACGCGCTCAAGTGGCTCGGCGCTGAGGCCCTTGATCGGATAGCGGTGAATGGCATTGACGCTTATCGGCATGGCGGAATCTTCGCGCGTGGAGTCGGTGGACCGGGCCGCCGGGAATGGACACGGTCATCCAATTTTTATACTGACAGTCTGATCTTGGTTATCTTTCATTTATTGCCCAAACGACTGGAATACTGACAGAGCACAAGCGACCCAATCGTCAGCCAGCCGCCTTCTCCGCCGCCTCTACCGTCTGCGCCATCAGCGTGGCGATGGTCATCGGACCGACGCCACCGGGCACCGGCGTATAGGCCGCGCAGGTGTCGATCACCGCCGACAGTTCGATGTCACCCACGCCGCCGGGATGATAGCCCGCATCCACCACCACCGCGCCCGGCCTGATCCAGGCGCCCTTGATGAACTGCGGCCTGCCCACCGCCCCCACCACGAGATCGGCCTGGCGCACGAGTTCGGGCAGGCCCTGCGTCTTCGAGTGACAGATGGTGACGGTAGCGTTGGCATTGAGCAGCATCATCGCCACCGGCTTGCCCAGGATGGGGCTGCGCCCCACCACCACGGCATGCTTGCCGGCGAGTTCGACCTTGTAATGCGCAAGCAGCCGCATGATGCCGGCCGGCGTGGCCGACCCGAAGGCCGCCTCGCCCATGGCCATCTTGCCGAAGCCCAGCACCGTGACACCGTCCACGTCCTTGGCCAGCGCGATGCGGTCGAAGCAGGCGCGCTCGTCGATCTGCGGGGGCACCGGGTGCTGCAGCAGAATGCCGTGCACGCGCGGATCGGCGTTTAGCGCATCGACCTCGGCCAGCAGCTGCGCCGTGCTTGCCGACTGCGGCAGCACTACCTTGCGGGACTCCATGCCGACACGTACGCAGGCATTGCCCTTCATCTTCACGTAGGTTGCCGAGGCCGGATCATCGCCGACCAGGATGGTGGCAAGCACCGGCGGCTCGGCGCCGGCGCCTCCGGACATGCGCGCACGCAGTGCGGCCACGCGTGCCGTGAGATCCGTTTCCATTTGCAGCGACAACTGCTTGCCATTGAGAACAAGTGCGGCCATGAAGGTTCCTCAACCCAAATGCGCATTTTGCACTACCTTGGCAGGCCGGGTGGCGGTGAGCCAGCCGCCATCGCGGCGAACAGCAGGCACCAACCGGGAGCTGGCGCCAGGGTTGCCAAAGTGCCGCTGAGACAGGAGTCAGGAAGGGAGCATCCCGCTCTTGCATGAACCAAGAGCCGCCCACGGAATGGCCGTCGGGGGCGCCCGTTGCGTGGGCGCACGGCGAGTCTCCCCTCGCATCGCAGGGAGCTTTGCCCCTAGCCTCTGAACAGCGCCTGGCACACGAACATCACGACGCCCATGGCCAGGATGTAGCCCGCCTTGGCCTGACTGGTTTTTTGTGCCAGGTTCATTGACGCACTTTTCTGCAGAGCGGCCGCTTGTTCCAAGACGGGTGGTTGCGGGTTGATCGCCACAGGTGCCGGTGGTCGGTAGCCAAGTCCCCGCTACCGTCGGATTCACCGCATTCCCGTTCATCTCACCTTTCATTTCGACGTGATAGCGCCCTCCGACCCGCACGTCGGCAGACGCCGAGGGAACTTTCATGGATCCCGGCGCGTATCACTGTTTCATCAGCTCGGGCCGGGTCCAGGCCTCGAATACGGCGCGCCGGTCGGCCTTGAGCACTTTCCTGGTCTGCAATTTCACGTTGTCGGTCATTTCTTCTTCTCCAGAAGGTCCTGCAATGCATTGAGCTTCTGTCCCCAGCATTTCTCGTAGAACGACAGCCATTTGTTTGCCGTTTGGAGGGACTCCGCTCGCAGGTTGACGACCTGAAAGCTGCCCACCCGCTTGCGATCGATCAGGCCCGCCGTTTCCAGCACGCCTAGATGCTTGGAGACCGCAGCGAGCGACATCTTGTGCGGCCTGGCAAGTTCGCCGACGGTGCTCTCCCCGCGGGAAAGCGTGACGAGTATCTTGCGCCGCGTCTGGTCGGCGAGCGCGTGGAAAAGTCGGTCCAGGGAACGTGCACTTAATTTAACCATTTGGTTGAATTGTACCCGCCTCGACCCAGGTGTCAATCATTTGGTTGAATCCGTCTCGCGAGGCCGCGCCGGCAGGGGGTCACCTGACGCTTGGCGAAACGCCTTCCCCCGCGCATTCAGACGCTGCTGAGCACCCCGTCCGCCAGCCGCAGCACCCGGTTGGCTTTCGCCGCCAGCCCCGGCTCGTGGGTGACGATGATGAAGCTCGCGCGCCGCCGGCGATTCAGGTCGAGCATCAGTTCGTACACTTGCGCCGCGGACTCGCGATCGAGGTTGCCGGTGGGCTCGTCGGCCAGCACGCAGGCTGGCTCGGTGACGAGCGCGCGCGCCAGTGCCGCGCGCTGGCGCTCACCGCCCGACAGTTCGCCCGGCGTGTGCTCCAGCCGATCGCCCAGGCCCACGTCGCGCAGCACCTCGGCCGCGGCCGCTTCGGCCACGGCCCGCGGCATGCGCCGGATGCGCAGCGGCATGGCGACGTTCTCCAGCGCGGTGAATTCGACGAGCAGGTGGTGGAACTGGTAGACGAAACCCAGCGAACGGTTGCGCAGGTCGCCCTGTTCGGCCTCCGAAAGCGCATCCATGCGCCGCCCCAGCACCCGCACCTCGCCGCCGCTGGGCGCATCCAGGCCGCCGAGCAGGTGTAGCAGCGTGCTCTTGCCCGAGCCCGAAGCACCGACGATGGCCACCAGTTCGCCTTCGGCCGCCGCGAAGTCCACGCCCTGCAGCACACGGATCTGCGCGCTGCCCTGCGCAAAGGACTTCTTCAGGCCGCGGCACGCCAGCACCGGCGTTGAGAGCGCGTCCGGCCCGGCGGAAGTTGCCAGCGTGGCATCCGTGCTCAACGGATCATTCATAGCGCAGCGCCTCGGCCGGGTTGACGCGCGAGGCGCGCCAGCTCGGGTACAGCGTCGCCAGCAGGCTCAGCACCAGCGACATGCCGGCGATCACCAGCACGTCGCCGCGCTGCAGGTCCGAGGGCAGTTCGCTGATGTAGTAGACATCCTTGGCGAGAAACTGGATGCCGAACAGGCTTTCGATGGCGGGCACCACGGTGCCGACGTTCACCGCGAGAAGGATGCCGCCCGCCGCCCCGATCAGCGTGCCGATCACGCCGATCAGCGCCCCCTGCACGATGAAGATGCGCATGATGCCGCCGGGACTCGCGCCCAGCGTGCGCAGGATGGCGATGTCGGCGCGCTTGTCGGTCACCGCCATCACCAGGGTGGAGACGATGTTGAAGGCGGCCACCGCCACGATCAGCGTCAGGATGATGAACATGACGTTCTTCTCGATCTGCACGGCGCGGAAGAAATTGGCATGGCTTCGCGTCCAGTCACTGACGAAGAACTCGCCGCGCTGGGCGGACTGCAGCCGCGCGGTGAGCGCGCGCGCGACCTCGCGCGACTTGAACAGGTCGGTCAGCTTCAGCCGCACACCGGAGACCCGGTCGGCCATGGAATAGAGTTTCTGCGCATCGGCCATGTGGATGAGCGCGAGCCCCGAGTCGTACTCGAACATGCCGACCTCGAACACGCCCACCACACGGAACTGCTTCAATCGCGGCAGCACGCCCGCCGGCGTCACCAGCCCCTGCGGCGCGATCAGCGTGACGCGATCGCCGAGGCGAACGCCCACGGCACGCGCGAGCTCCGCGCCCAGGACGATGCCAAACTCGCCCTCGCGCAGCGCATCCAGCCGCCCGGCCAGCATGTGGCTGCCGATGTCGGCCACCTTCGCCTCCTCCTCCGGTAGGACGCCGCGCACCACGCTGCCGCGCACCGCCGGCCCGGTGGTCAGCAGCCCCTGCGCGTTGACATAGGGCGCGGTGCCCACGACCGCGGCATCGGCCCGCGCCTCCGCCACCACCGCCTGCCAGTCTGCGAGTTCCCCGCCGAGGCCGGATATCTGCACATGCGAGGCCACGCCGAGGATGCGCGCGCGCAGTTCCTTCTGGAAACCGTTCATCACCGAGAGCACCACGATGAGCGCCGCCACGCCCAGGGCGATGCCCAGCATGGAGGTGAAGGATATGAAGGAAATGAAGCGGTTGCCGCCGCTGACTTTCTTGCGCGCCCGCGTGTAGCGCAGGCCGACGAACAATTCATAAGGCAAGTTTTTCACCGCCGAAGTGTGCCATATCGGGCCCTCCATCGGTGGCTGCAGGCCGGCGGCCACGAACGCCCGGCATGACGATTGCCGCCCTCCTGGCATACGCCCGGCCTCGACGCGATTCGGGTGCCTCGCCCTGTTAGACTTGCCAGCCCATGCATGTCCACCTGCTCGTCCCTGATCTGCTCCGCCGGAACCTCCTCGCGCCCGACCAGAAGCGCCTTGCCGTGCCTGCCGACAATGCCGCGGCCCCCGCTGTGCCGTCGGCATTACAGCTGCTCGGGCGCGGCCGGCACCGGGGCGCAGCCACCAGCCTGTACGACTGGCTGGCCGATCGGCATGGCCTGCAGCCTGTGCAGCTGACGGCCGCCACCAGCCTGCTTGGGGATGGCGGCGCGCCCGGCGGCGACACCTGGCTGCGCGCCGATCCCGTGCAACTGACCGTCGACCGCGATTCGCTGGTGCTCGCCGATGCCTCGACCTTCAGCATCACCGCCGATGAAGCCGCAGCGCTTGCGCAGGCGATCAATGCGCATTTCGCGCCCGTGCTGCAGTTCGATCTGCGCACGCCGCTGCACTGGTATGCACGGCTCGGGGACGAGCTGAAGTCAGCCGCGGCGCTGCGCTGGACGCCGCTGCACCGCGCGCGCGGGCAGGCCGTACGCGGCAACCTTCCCCAAGGCGACAATGCCATGCGCTGGAACGCGCTCGCCAACGAAGTGCAGATGCTGCTGCACTCGCACCCGGTCAACGCCGCGCGCGAAGCGCGCGGCGACCCGCTGATCAACAGCCTGTGGTTCTGGGGCGCCGGCCCCCTGGCGACGCCCGGCAGCCGCGCGTTCGGGCAGGTGTATGCCGATGATCCGGTTGCACGCGGCCTGACCCTGGCCGCAGGCGGCAGCGCAGCGCCACTGCCGCCCGACGCGCGTGCCTGGCTGCAGCAGGCAGCGAACACCGGGCAGGTGCTGTTCGTGCTCGACGCACTGTCGCCACCGGCCGACTATGCCGATCACGAGCAATGGCTGGAGCAAGCGGCACGTCTCGAGCGGGACTGGTTCGCACCCTTGCTCGCAGCGCTGCGCAGCGAGCGCATCGGCATGCTAACGCTGGCCCTCCCCGGCAACACAACCGACGACGACGTCGCGACGCACACGCAGGGCATCGAAACCGAAGTCGTGAGCGGCGACCTGCGGCGCTTCTGGCGGCGGGTGAGACCGCTGCGCCGCTACCTCATGGCTGCGAAGGACGCGTCGCATGACTGAATCACGGGTCACCGTCCGCAAGGTGCCGATTCGTGCCGAAGACCGTCTGGTGCGCGCCGGCGTGCATCCCATCGTCGCCCGGCTGGCAGCCGCTCGCGGGGTGAGCGACCGCAGCGAACTCGACGATGCGCTGGCCGGACTGATCCCGCCCACCGAACTGCAGGGCGCAGCAGCGGCCGCGACGCTGCTCGCCGACGCCATCGAGGCGGGCGAACGCATCGTCATCGTCGCCGACTACGACTGCGACGGCGCCACCGCCTGCGCCGTCGGCGTGCGCGCCATGCGTGCCCTGCGCCTGAAGTCTGGACGGCCAGCCGACGTCCGCTTCATCGTCCCCGACCGCTTCAGGTTCGGCTACGGCCTCACGCCGGAGATCGTGCAGCTTGCGGCGGAACTGCAGCCCCGCCTGCTGGTCACCGTGGACAACGGCATCGCCAGCGTGGAGGGTGTCGCCGCGGCCAATGCGCTGGGCATCCGCGTCATCGTCACCGACCACCATCTGCCGGGCGCGGCGCTGCCGGCGGCGGCGGCCATCGTCAATCCCAACCAGCCCGGCTGCGCCTTCCCCAGCAAGAACCTCGCCGGTGTCGGCGTGATGTTCTACGTCATGCTGGCGCTGCGCGCGGCACTGCGGCGGCGCGGCGCGCTCGAGGGCGAGGGCCCGAACCTCGCCGACCTGCTCGACCTCGTGGCGCTGGGCACCGTGGCCGACGTGGTGCCACTCGACCGCAACAACCGCGTGCTGGTGGCGCAGGGCCTCAAGCGCATCCGCGCCGGCCGCATGCAGGCGGGCCTGAAGGCGCTGTTCGCCTTCGCCGGCCGCTCGCCCGCGCGCGCCGCCGCCTTTGACATGGGCTTCCTGCTCGGGCCGCGCATCAATGCCGCCGGGCGCCTCGCCGACATGGCGCTGGGCATCGAGTGCCTCGTCACCGACGATGCGGCGCGTGCGCTGGAGATCGCGCGCGGCCTCGACGACCTCAACCGCGAGCGGCGTTCCATCGAGGGCGACATGCGCGAGCAGGCTGAGCGCATTCTGGCCGAAGTGAGCGTCAGCGACTCCTATTCCCTGTCGCTGTTCAACCCGGC
>VGIE01000131.1 GCA_016867955.1 Betaproteobacteria bacterium | reverse complement strand
AAGAACTGGCAGGGCGTGGCGGTGCTCACCGACCCGTCGCAGTATGCGGATGTGCTCGCCGAAATCGGGCGTGACGGAGGCGTCAGCCGGGCGACGCGCTTCTCGCTCGCGGTGGCCGCCTTCAACCGCATCTCCAACTACGACGCCGCCATCAGCGACTACCTCTCGGCACCGCAGCCCGATGGCTCGCGCGCCGAGTTCCCCGGCCAGTCCAACGGCCGCTTCGTCAAGCTGCAGGACCTGCGCTACGGCGAGAACCCGCACCAGAAGGCGGCTTTCTACCGCGACCTTTACCCGGTGGCCGGCACGCTGGCCATGGCCAGGCAGTTGCAGGGCAAGGAACTCTCCTACAACAACATCGCCGACGCCGACGCGGCCTGGGAGTGCGTCAAGAGTTTCGAAGACGGCGCCGCCGTCCACGATCAGGCCGCCTGCGTCATCATCAAGCACGCCAACCCCTGCGGGGTGGCGCTGGGCGCCAGCCCGCTCGAGGCCTACACCAAGGCGCTGAAGACCGACCCCACCTCCGCCTTCGGCGGCATCATCGCCTTCAACCGGCCGCTGGACGCTGCCGCCGCCGAAGCAGTGGCCAGGCAGTTCGTCGAATTGGTGATGGCGCCGAAGATCACGCCCGACGCCCTCAAGGTGCTCGCCGCCAAGGCCAACGTCCGCGTGCTGGAAGTCCCGCCCGGCGCGGACGGCAGGAATGGCCGCAACAGCCATGACGTCAAGCGCGTCGGATCGGGCCTCTTGATCCAGACCGCCGACAACCGCGACGTCACCGTCGCCGACCTCAAGGTGGTGACGAAGAAGCAGCCCACGCCCGCGCAGCTCGCCGACCTGCTGTTCGCCTGGAAGGTGGCCAAGTTCGTGAAGTCGAACGCCATCGTGTTCTGCGCCGGCGGCATGACCATCGGCGTGGGCGCGGGCCAGATGAGCCGCATCGACAGCGCGCGCATCGCCACGATCAAGGCGCAGAACGCCAAGCTCTCGCTCGCCGGCACGGTCGCGGCGTCGGACGCCTTCTTCCCCTTCCGCGACGGCCTGGACGTCATCATCGACGCCGGCGCCGCGGCGGTGATCCAGCCTGGCGGCAGCATGCGCGACGACGAGGTCATCGCCGCCGCCGACGAGCGCGGCGTCGCCATGGTGTTCACCGGCGTGCGCCACTTCAGGCATTAGCGGCATGAAACTCCTTGTCATCGGATCGGGCGGCCGCGAGCACGCCATCGCCTGGCGCCTCACCGCCAACCCGCGCGTGCAGAAGGTCTATGTCGCGCCCGGCAACGCCGGCACGGCGCTCGAGCCGGGCCTGGAGAACGTCGCCCTCGGCAGCGTCACCGATCTGCTGGCCTTCGCCCAGAAGGAACACATCCACCTCAGCGTGGTCGGCCCCGAGGGGCCGCTTGCCGCCGGCGTGGTCGATGCCTTCCGCGCCGCCGGGCTGCGCATCTTCGGCCCCACGCGCGCCTGCGCGCAGCTCGAATCCTCCAAGGAATTCGCCAAGCAGTTCATGCAGCGGCACCACATTCCCACCGCCGCCTTCGGCAGCTTCACCGATGCCAAGGCGGCACATGCCTATATCGACGCGAAAGGCGCGCCCATCGTCGTCAAGGCCGACGGCCTGGCCGCCGGCAAGGGCGTGGTGGTGGCCATGAGTGCTGCCGAGGCGCATGACGCGGTGGAGCGCTTCATGGTCTCGCACACCATGGGCGAGGCCGGCAACCGCGTGGTGATAGAGGAGTTCCTCGACGGCGAGGAGGCCAGCTTCATCGTCATGGCCGACGGCCGGCACGTGCTGCCGCTGGCCACCAGCCAGGACCACAAGCGGCTGAAGGACGGCGACCAGGGCCCCAATACCGGCGGCATGGGCGCCTATTCGCCCGCCCCGGTGGTGACGCCAGCCATCCATGTGCGCCTGGTGCGCGAAGTGATCCAGCCGGTGATCGCCGGCATGGCCGCCGAAGGCCACGCCTACACCGGCTTTCTCTACGCCGGGGTGATGATCGACCGCGCCGGCAATCCGAAGGTGCTGGAATTCAACTGCCGCCTCGGCGACCCCGAGACGCAGCCCATCCTGCTGCGCCTGAAGAGCGACCTGCTCGACCTGATCGATCTCGCCGTGGAGGGCCGGCTCGAGAATGCGGAGGCCGACTGGGACCGCCGCGTCGCGCTGGGCTTGGTGCTGGCCGCCGGCGGCTATCCAGATGCGCCGCGCAGGGGCGACGCCATTACCGGCATCCCCGAGGGCACCGAAGACTGCAAGGTATTCCACGCCGGTACGCAGTTGAATGGAAATGAAGTGCTGACCGCCGGCGGGCGTGTGCTCTGCGTCACCGCGCTGGGCGACTCCACCAAGATGGCGCAGCGCCGCGCCTACCAGGCCGTCGAGGGCATCCGCTTCGATGGCATGCAGTTCCGCAGCGACATCGGCCACCGCGCGGTGGCCGCGAAGAAGTAGCGGCGTGGACATCGCAGCGCGCCCGGAGGAGGTCAGGGACTGGCTTGCCGGCCTGCAGGACCGCATCGTCGCCGGCCTCGAGGCGCTCGACGGCAACGCATTCCGCGTCGATCGCTGGCAGCGCGGCGCAGGTGGCGAAAATGGTGGATGTGGCGGCGCTGGCAACGATCCCGCCAGCGGCGCGCTCTCGTCCCTCGGCGGCGGCGGCGACAGCCGCATCATCGAGGAGGGAAACCTCTTCGAGCGCGGCGGCGTCGCCTTTTCGCACGTGCGCGGCGCCAAGCTGCCGCCCTCGGCAACCGCCGCGCGCCCTGAGCTCGCCGGCCGCGCCTTCGAGGCCACGGGCGTGTCGCTGGTGCTGCACCCGCGCAATCCCTATGTGCCGACGGTGCACATGAACGTGCGCTGCTTCATTGCGACCGCAGGGGGCAAGGACCCGGTCTGGTGGTTCGGCGGCGGGATGGACCTCACCCCGTACTACGGTTTCGACGAGGACTGCGTCCACTTCCACGCCACCTGCAAGGCGGCGCTCGCGCCCTTCGGCTCCGACCTGCATCCGAAATACAAGAAATGGTGCGACGATTACTTCTTCCTCAAGCACCGCAACGAGCCGCGCGGCATCGGCGGCATCTTCTTCGACGACCTCTCCTCGCCCGACTTCGACACCTGCTTTGCGCTCCTGAAGAGCGTCGGCGACCGCTTCCTGCCGGCCTACGCCCCCATCGTCGACCGCCGCCGCGACACGGCCTGGGGCGAGCGCGAGCGCGACTTCCAGGCCTACCGGCGCGGCCGCTACGTGGAGTTCAACCTGGTGTTCGACCGCGGCACGCTGTTCGGCCTGCAGTCGGGCGGGCGCACCGAGTCCATCCTCATGTCCCTGCCGCCGATCGTGAAGTGGCGCTACGACTGGCACCCCGCGCCGGGCAGCCCGGAGGCGGCACTCTGCGAGCGCTACCTCAAGGCGCGCGACTGGGTGTAGGCCGGCGCTGCGCGGCGGCCCACTGCGGACCCGCATTTGCTGTCAGTATTACCCCGTTAAAGACAATTTAGATAATGGCTTTGACTTTATCCTGTCAGGATATTGTGCACAGCATCAGCCGCCATCCAGCACTCTCCTCGCCGCCGCCTCAACCACCGTGCCCGTGAAGAAGTCCGGGTTCATGCCGCCGTGCAGCCTCACCGCATTGGTGAAGGTGAAGTCGCGGAAATTGTCCTCGGTGAGGATGCCGTGCTCGACCAGCTCCCAGCATTCCTCGAGCACCTCGTCGGCGTCGGCGACGTCGAAATGCGAGATGTCGGAGCCCAGCATGGGCTTGAGCTCGAGGCCCAGGCGCTTGTCGAAGGCCACCGCCGTCATGGGGTCCTCGGCTTCGCAGCCGAAGTAGAAGCGCTTCTTGAACAGGTCGTCGATGTCCGAAGGCTTGTTGATCTTCACATGGCGGAACTCGTCCTCGCCGCGTTCGCGCTCGGCGAGCATGGCCTGCGACATGTTCTGCTCGACGATATCGAGGTTCTTCGCGAGGATGTCGTCCACCTTGCCTTCGAAGGCCCAGCCCGGTTCGGCGTACTTCTCGAAGTAGCCGCGCACCACATCGAGGTCGAGGTTGCGGGGATTGCGCACCTTCTCCATGTGCTGCATGTTCCACACCCGCCAGTGGCCGTGCAGGTCGGCGAGCAGGTTGCAGCCCCAGCCCACGCCGCCTTCGAGGAAACCGAAGTTGAGTGTCGGGAAGCGCTGCGTCACGCCGCCGAGGAACAGGCTGCGCGCCATGAGATGGTGCGCCTGCGCGAAGTGGCCGAGGTGGCAGTGCACGAAGCTGGTGGGCGAGTTGCGGTCCGGCCAGCCATTGGCGCCGTTGTGGTTGGTCACGGCGATCCTGCAGTCGACGAACTTCTGCCACACCGGGTCGTAGTCGTAGGCGCTGTCCATGCCGAGGCCGTCGATCCACACGCGGCGCTTCTTCGGGTCGGGCTGCCAGGCAGCATCGGCATCCAGCGTGCGCGGCACCACGCCGTTGATTGACAGCATCTTCAGGCCGAGCTTGTGCGCCTGGTCGATCTGCTTGATGGCGAGATCGGGTCTGTTCATGGTAGCAACGCCGGCTGCGACGATGCGGTCGCCACAGCCCTTGAAGAGGTCGGCCACCATGACGTTATAGGCCTGCACGGATGCTTCGAGCAACTCCTCGTCCGGGATCTCGCGCACCAGGCCAAAGCCCAGCGTGGGATACACTAGCGCCACGTCGATGCCCCATTCATCCAGCTTGTCGCGAAACAGGCGCGGGATCATGGCCGCGGCGCGGTCCACGTTCTTTACCGGCAGGCCCCACCAGCCCGGCCGGCGGATGCGCACCGCCTGGCGCTGCGCGGGGGCCATGTTGTACCAGCTGCCCTGCACGCTGCCGTACACCTGCTTGTAGCGCTCGACCATGGCGGGCCCCGCCACGGCGTCAATGTACTGCCAGAACACCGGGTGCAGTTCCAGCCAGTGGCCGTCGGCATCCACCACCGGGTGGTTGAGCCTGCTGCGGATTCTTGCCGAATGCGTCATTCCCCTGCTGCCTGATTCCGCCATGGTGCTCTCCGCCGAAGTTAGGAATTCTTGCCTGCCAGGCGGACTGCTTCAAACATCCCGCTGACATCGTGTTCGTTCAGGCCTGCCGCAACTGCGCCGCGCAGCATCTTCTCTGTGGCTTCGGCCATCACCAGCGGCTGTCCCACATTGCGGCCGAGCTGGTTGGCGAGCGCCACGTCCTTCAGCGCCAGCGTCAGCGTCATGCCGGGCCTGAAGTCACCCGACAGCATCTTCGGCGCCGTGCGCTCCAGCGCATAGCTGCGCGCGGTACCGGTGGACATGATCTCGAACATCGTCCGCCCGGGAATGCCGGCCTTCTGCGCCAGGTGGAGCGCCTCCGAAATGATGTACTGGTTGCACAGGATGGCCATGTTGTTCACCAGCTTGGCCACGTTGCCCATGCCGGACGCGCCCACATGCACGACATGCTCGCCCAGGGCATTGAGCACCGGCAGCGCCAGCTTCAAGTCGGCCTCTTCGCCGCCGATCATGATGGTGAGCGTGCCGTTGATGGAGCGCGCCGGGCCGCCGCTCACCGGCGCATCGACGAATCGCATGCCGGCCGCCTTCGCACTGACCGCCAGTTCCTGCGACAGCAGCGGATCGCTGGTCGAGAGGTCGACCAGGGTCACGCCGCCGCGCGGCGCGGCCAGCGCCTGCCCGACGACGATCCTCACCGCCGGGGGATCGGGCAGCGACAGCGCCACGACGTCGCATTGCTGCACGACGTCGGCAACCGACCGGGCCGCCCGCGCACCCTTGCCCGCCATGGCTGCCACGCTGGCGGCAGCGATGTCGAACACCAGCACCGGCACGCCGGCCGAAAGCAGGTAGCTCACCATCGGCCGCCCCATGTTGCCGAGGCCGATGTAGCCGACCGTTCCTCCGGTCCAGCGTGCGCCCGACTGCAAAGCCATTGCCGACCTCCTGATCGCCCCTTCAGCATCACGGGCCCTCTGGGGCCGAGATTACCGGCAATGTGCCCGCCCCACAATCGGCACGCAACCATCCGGGCTGGCCGCATCGATCATCCGCGATGCGCGTGGCGCTGCAACCGGTTACGATTGTCACTCACGCGCATACCTGAACCGATTGCACCATGCACTTCGCAACGGCCTGACACCGAGGAGCGTGAGGCGATGCATCCCCCATAACGAAGCGGATTCCTGCCCGGAGCACGCATGCCCATCGAACAACTGCACGCCAGCCTCAGCCGCCTGATCGATCCCGCCGAGCCCGTCCGCTGGCTGGCAGACCATGTCGCCACCGACACCACCGGCCCGGCCGAGGGCCCGCTGTGGTGGATGGAGGAAAACTGCCTCTACCTCAGCGACGTGAAAGGCGCACGGCGGCTGCGCTGGAGCGGGGCGCGCGGGCTCGAGGTGGTGGCTACCGGCACGCGCATGGGCAACGGCCTCACCCGCGACCGCCAGGGCCGCCTGCTCGCCTGCGAGCTGGAGGGCCGGCGCGTCAGCCGCTGGGAACTTGGCGGCAGCGAAGGCAGCCACACCGTCATCGCGCGCGGCTTTGCCGGCCGGCCGCTCAACATGCCCAACGACATCGCGGTGAAGTCCGACGGCAGCATCTACTTTACCGACCCGTGGTCGCCGATCCCGCCGCGCGCGCCCGGCGAATTCGACCGCGGCCACGACGGCGTGTTCCGCATTGCGCCGGACCTCTCCG